>JBLIIW010000060.1:0-19331 GCA_047635315.1 Halieaceae bacterium
CGGGCCATTGTCTCGAGCTTTAGAGACCGCCCGCTGCCACGTGATCTGGTGGTTTTCGGTGAGGTTGGACTGGCCGGGGAGATCAGACCCGTTCCATCGGGTCAGGAACGGCTTGCAGAGGCGGCCAAGCACGGTTTCAGCCGCGCTATCGTGCCGCGCGGTAATGCACCGCGGAGCTCGCCGCGGGGGATGACTGTTCACGCGGTGGCAACCCTGGCGGAGGCGCTGGCACTGGAGTTCTAGGGGGCTGTCGGCGCAGGACGCTCAGCTGTCCGGGAGTGCTTCAACGGTGACCGTATAGCGCGCCAGCAGACGCTCGTAGAGTGTCTCGCGGGCCTCCCGGCTTTTGGCATTGCTCCAGTCCCGAAGGACTGCCTCGCGCACGGTTTCCAGCAGCGGGTAGCTCGCTGGCTGCGTAGAGCTGATCAGCACCAGATGATAGCCGTAGGCGGATGCTACGGGACCGGCCCAGCTTTGCGTGGAGAGATCTGCCAGTGCGTCCGCGAAGGACTGGCCGAAGCGTGATGCCAGTTGACGTTCACTGGCGGCCTCAAAGTGCTGCGGTAATGCCAGTGGATCGC
The DNA here is from genome assembly GCA_047635315.1 of Halieaceae bacterium. Lineage (GTDB taxonomy): Bacteria > Pseudomonadota > Gammaproteobacteria > Pseudomonadales > Halieaceae > Congregibacter. Next base: position 582 of record JBLIIW010000060.1, read on the forward strand.
CCGGGTCACTACCGTCCTGCGCGCCGGTCCGGATCTCGTTCAGGGCGCGTTGCGCATCCGCTGGGGCGTTTTCGCGCCGGTCTGTGCTGTAGAATTGGTGCCTGAAACTGAAGCGGGCGTCCTCCCGGTAGTCCTCTCGATGCTCCGCGTACCAGTCCACAAGTTCCTTATCTGTGGGCTCCAGACTGTTTGCCAACTGATCACTGAAGGACTCGTATTTCTGTCGCAGGCGCCGGCGTATTATCGGATCGGCATTATCGAACCCCAGGGCCAGGGCTTCCCGATTGGCCACTTCCTCACGTATCCAGTCGTCGATCAGGCCCTTGAACTCCTGCGCCGACGGCGGGCGCTGCCAGGCGCGGCCGAAGGCGGCCGCCAGTTGGCGCTGCTGTGCTGCGCTGACCACGACGCTCTCGCTCCCCACCGGGTCGTCGCTGGCGAGCATGAAAAGAACAAACAGGGCCAGGCCCAGCAGCGCGAAATGCAGCAGGGGTTCGCGCAGAAACGCAGCTATGGTGCGGAGTTCCGCAGGCGCTGATTCGCTCAACCGAGCGAGTCTATTTCGGGGTCGAGTGCCAGAGGATCATCCGTATGCTCTGACAGCAGGACCCTGAGCAGTTCGATGTTCTCGCGGTCCACGTGCGGCACGGTAAAACCCAGCCGGCCGGCCTCCACATGCTGGAGATAGGCGTGCAGTTCAAGCTTCCCGTCGGTTCCTGTGTCGATGATCAGCCTGAAGGGCTCATTGTACTGTGCGTCCCAAAGGTCCGGCTGATCGGTAGAAAGACCGGCCACGGAGATATCAACCAGCCGCTGTTTCCAGATGCTGCCGCCCTGGTGTACTTCAACGGGAAGGTCTATGTGCGCGCGGGTAAATCGGCGGTGTTCAGCAGTAGGGTTGCTCATTACTGTTTACCTCAGTCAGCAGATACAGGTTCATTGAAGCACAGGCGGCGGATCGAGCAAATGACCTGCTCGAATCCGCCGGGTAGGGAGCAACGCCTGCATTATTTGAGCTTTCGGTACGGTACCCGATGCGGCTGCTCCGCTCCGGCGCCCAGGCGTCGACGCCGGTCCTCTTCATAGTCGCTGAAATTACCCTCGTGGAATACGATACCGCCGTCGTCCTCGTAGGCGAGGATATGTGTGGAGACGCGGTCCAGGAACCAGCGATCGTGAGAGATAACCATGGCGGCGCCGGGGAACGCCAGCAGCGCCTCTTCCAGAGCCCGCAGGGTCTCCACGTCGAGATCGTTGGTGGGCTCGTCCAGGAGCAGTACGTTGGCACCCTGTTTGAGTAACTTGGCGAGGTGCAGGCGGTTGCGCTCACCCCCGGACAGGTCTTTCACGTATTTTTGCTGATCCGAGCCCTTGAAGTTAAAACGCCCGGCGTAGGAGCGTGAGTTCACTTCATAGCCGCCGATGTTGACGATATCCAGGCCGTCGGATATCTCCTCCCAGACCGTTTTTTCGCCCACCAGGTCGTCGCGGGATTGATCGACGTAGGCCAGTTTGACCGTCTCACCAAGTTCAACGCTGCCCCCATCGGGCTGGTCCGCGCCGGTTATAAGGCGGAACAGCGTGGATTTTCCCATGCCGTTGGCGCCGATAATGCCCACGATACTACCGGGTGGCACGGAGAAGCTCATACCGTCGAACAGCAGTCGATCGCCGTAAGACTTGCTCAGCTCGCGAACCTCAATCACCTTGTCGCCAAGACGCGGACCGGGGGGGATATAGATTTCGTTGGTTTCGTTGCGGCGCTGGAATTCCTGTGACTGCAGTTCGTCAAAGCGGGCCAGACGCGCCTTGCTCTTGGTCTGACGGCCCTTGGGATTGCTGCGTACCCACTCCAACTCGGCCCTGATGGTCTTCTGATGTGACGCTTCCTGGCGCTGCTCCTGCCCCAGGCGTTGTTCCTTGGCCTCCAGCCAGTCGGAGTAATTGCCCTCGTAGGGGATCCCCCGGCCGCGATCCAGTTCCAGAATCCAGCCGGCGGCGTTGTCCAGAAAATAGCGATCGTGGGTGATCGCCACAACGGTGCCGGGGAAGTCATGGAGAAAACGCTCCAGCCAACCGACGCTCTCGGCGTCGAGGTGGTTGGTTGGTTCGTCCAGCAGCAGCATATCCGGGCCCGACAGCAACAGCCGGCACAAGGCGACGCGGCGGCGTTCGCCCCCGGACAGGGTGTCGACGTCGGCATTCCAGGGCGGCAGTCGCAATGCGTCTGCGGCTACTTCCAGGCGATGCTCTATGTTGTGTGCGTCGCTGGCCTGAATGATGTCCTCCAGGCGGCCCTGCTCTTTGGCGAGTGCGTCGAAATCGGCATCGGGCTCGGCGTAGGCGGCGTAGACCGCCTCGAGGCCAGCCAGAGCATCCAGAGGCTCCTGCAAACCCTCCTCAACATTCCCGCGCACGTCTTTTGCGGAGTTCAGCTGTGGTTCCTGCGACAGATAACCGATCTTGATACCCTGCTGCGGTCGGGCTTCGCCGAGAATATCCGTGTCTATGCCGGCCATAATTCGCAGCAGCGTGGATTTTCCGGAGCCGTTCAACCCCAGTACACCAATCTTGGCGCCGGGAAAGAAGGACAGGGAAATGTCCTCGAGGATCTTCTTTTTTGGCGGCACAATCTTGCCGACCCGATTCATTGTGTAAACGTATTGCGCCATGGAGTCTTGCAACCCTGCATCGAACTGTGGCGCGGATTCTAGCAAAGGCTGAGGTCGCTGCGCACAAAGTGTGTTGCTGATTGCGGGGCGATTGCATCGACGCGGCGGTGACCGCGCCAGACGGTAGTACTAGCCGGGGCCGCTTTTCGGTTAAAATCTTAGCTTTCAGGCCGCGCACTGACCGCTGCGCGCGCTGTAACGCTCGGGAGTAAAACGCATGTTTGACCAAACCATGTCCATCGAGGGCTTCGATGACACCCTGTTTGACGCTATCTGCGAAGAGGAGCGCCGTCAGGAAGAGCATATAGAACTCATAGCGTCCGAGAATTACGCCAGCCCCCGCGTGCTGCAGGCGCAGGGTTCAGTGTTGACCAATAAATACGCTGAGGGCTATCCGGGCAAACGCTATTACGGCGGCTGTGAGTTTGTCGACCGGGCGGAGACTTTGGCCATAGAGCGTGCCAAAGCTCTGTTCGGCGCGGACTATGCCAACGTGCAGCCACATTCCGGTTCCCAGGCAAACTCCGCTGTTTTCCAGGCACTTATAAAGCCCGGTGACACCATTCTGGGCATGAGCCTGGCCGATGGCGGTCACTTGACCCACGGTGCCAAACCCAACTTCTCCGGCAAGCATTACAACGCTGTGCAGTATGGTTTGCATGCAGAGTCCGGTCTGGTTAATTACGAACAGATAGAGAGCCTGGCTCGGGAGCATCAGCCAAAGATGATTATCGCCGGGTTTTCCGCCTACAGTCGGGTGATGGACTGGGCGCGTTTCCGGGCTATAGCCGATGCAGTAGGTGCCTATCTGCTGGTGGATATGGCCCATGTGGCCGGGCTGGTGGCGGCCGGAATTTACCCGAACCCGGTGCCCTACGCGGATGTCGTGACCTCGACCACGCACAAGACCCTGCGCGGTCCCCGCGGCGGCATCATCCTCGCTCGCGCCAATCCGGAGCTGGAGAAGAAGTTCAATTCAGCGATTTTCCCCGGGGCGCAGGGCGGGCCGCTCATGCACGCTATCGCGGCCAAGGCGGTGAGCTTTCTTGAGGCGCAGCAGCCCGAGTTCGTGAGCTATCAGGAGCAGGTGGTGGCCAACGCTCGCGCGATGGCGGCGACGTTCATGGAGCGTGGCATCAGTATTGTTTCCGGGGGCACTGATAACCATCTGATGCTCGTCGACCTGATTGGCAAGCCCTACACGGGCAAGGATGCGGATGCCGCCCTGGGTAGCGCCAACATAACGGTGAACAAAAATGCCGTGCCCAATGATCCGCGTTCACCCTTCATAACGTCCGGATTACGCGTCGGCACACCGGCGATCACTACGCGCGGTTTTGCCGAAGCGGAGACCCGGGAACTGACACACTGGATGTGTGACGTGCTGGAAGCCCTGGAGCGCGATGATGCCCAGGCGACGATTGATGCGGTTAGGAACAAGGTGCTGGCAATTTGCGCCCGCTTTCCTGTCTATGGACAGCGTCCGGCGGCGGGCGCGGTCGCTGCCGCGGTCGCTGCATGATGGGCGCTTCGTATGTCGCTCAGCCGGCGTTGGGGTAGCCTCTAATGCATTGTCCATTTTGCCTCGCGGACGATACCAAAGTTATCGATTCGCGACTGGTATCCGATGGCGGGCAGGTGCGTCGCCGACGGGAATGTCTGTCCTGCCACGAGCGCTTTACGACTTATGAGGCGGCGGAGCTGGTTATGCCCCGTGTTATCAAGTCAAACGGCAGCCGCGAGCCTTTCAACGAGGACAAGTTGCGGGCCGGCTTTCAGCGCGCACTCCAGAAACGGCCGGTTTCCGTGGAGTCCATTGAGGCCGAGATCAACCATATAAAGCAGAAGTTGCGCGCGACCGGAGAGCGAGAGTTGGCGTCCCGGGAGTTTGGAGAGATGGTGATGGACAGTCTCAAGGCGCTGGACAAGGTTGCCTATGTGCGCTTCGCGTCGGTGTATCTCAGCTTTGAGGATATCGCCGAGTTTCAGGCCGCTATCGAGGGTTTGCAGGCTGAGCGTGAATCCGAGCCAGCGCTCGACACAGTTCCCGAGGCCAGCAGCGACGCCTGAGGCGTCCCCCACGATGTTTTCCGCATTTGATCACGACATGATGGCGCGGGCCCTGCGTCTCGCCGAGGAGGCCCGCTACTGGGCTCGGCCCAATCCGCATGTGGGCTGTGTACTGGTGCGCGATGAATGTGTGGTCGGCGAGGGCTTTACGCAACCGGCCGGCGGACACCACGCCGAAGTTCAAGCACTCCGGAGCGCGGGTGATCACGCGCGCGGGAGCACTGCTTACGTCAGCCTGGAACCCTGTGCTCACCACGGTCGTACTCCCCCCTGTGCTGAGGCACTCCTCAACGCCGGCGTCAGCAGGGTGGTCGCTGCGCTTCAGGACCCCAATCCACGCGTGGACGGGGGCGGTTTTGCGCTGCTGCGGGACGCGGGGGTCAGCGTGCAGACCGGACTGTTGGAAAGTGCGGCCGAGCGGCAGCTAGCCGGATTTATACTGCGTCAGCGCCGCGGTCGCGGTCGCCTGCGCCTGAAACTCGCCATGTCCCTCGACGGGCGCACGGCTATGGCCTCCGGAGAGAGTCAGTGGATCACCGGGAGCGCAGCACGGCGCGATGTGCAGCGCCTGCGCGCGGAGAGTTGCGCCATTATCACCGGCATCGGGACGGTCCTGGCCGATGACTGCGCACTGCTGGTGCGCGACCGGGACCTCGATCCGACGCTGCGACTGGCGCCGCCGGCGCGGCGCGCCCTGCGCGTGGTATTGGATGGGCAACTGCGCACCCCCTGTGGCGCCCGTGTGCTCGCCGGGGAGCAGCCCACGCTGCTGGTACACGGTGCAGGCGTCCCGGTACTCGCCGCGCTGGCGGGAGAGGAGCACTTGGCGCTGCCAACGAACAGCGATGGACTGCCCCTCGCAGCGCTGCTGGACGAGCTCGGGCGACGGGAGAAGAATGAGATTCTGTTAGAATCTGGACCTACTCTCGCCGGGGCCATGCTACAAGCGGGCCTCGTAGATGAGCTTATCGTGTACATTGCGCCGCGACTGCTGGGGAGTCGGGCCAGGCCACTACTGGAACTACCCCTGGATAGCATGGCCGAGGCCATGGATCTGGCGCTGATCGAAAGGCGGCAAGTGGGCGATGACCTGAGGCTGACATTTGCGCCGCAGAAACTATTGGAACCTAAGGAATAGCATGTTTACCGGCATTATTCAGGCAGTAGGCAACGTGGCGGAGCAGCAACAGTGCGGCGGTGATCTGCGGTTGCGCGTGCACACTGGCAAGCTCGATCTGGCGGACGTCTCCATTGGAGACAGTATTGCTACCAACGGAGTCTGCCTTACGGTGACCGGGCTGCCCGGCGATGGTTTCTGGGCAGATGTGTCCCGCGAGACCCTGAGTCTCACCAGCATTGGCGGCCTGATGTCCGGCTCGCCGGTCAACCTCGAAAAGTCACTGACCCCCAGCAGTCGTCTCGGAGGTCATATCGTCAGTGGTCATGTCGACGGTATGGGCGAGATTGTCAGCCTTGCTGAGGACGCGCGTTCCTGGCGGGTCGTTGTGCGCGCGCCCGATGAACTGGCCAAGTACATTGCGCACAAGGGTTCGATCTGTATCGATGGCACCAGTCTTACGGTGAACGCCGTGCAGGGAGCCTGTTTCGATCTTAATATTATCCCCCAGACCATGACCGAGACGGTATTCGGCGCTTACTCGCCTGGCTGTCACGTCAACCTCGAGGTCGATGTGATCGCCCGGTACCTCGAACGCCTGCTCCTGGGCAGCGAGGCAGCGCTGCCGGGCAACCCCGGTATTAGTCTGGAAACCCTTGGGGAAAATGGCTATCTGGGAGGTTTGTCATGATCACGGTGGATATGGCGCCCGGGATAGCGCAGGCGACGCAGACTGCGATGCAGGCGTCGATGCGCAGCGTTGGCGAGCTGCTCGACGATTTACGTCATGGACGCATGGTGGTTATCCTCGATGACCGCGACGAGCAGAGCAACGAGGGTGTGGTAATGGTGGCGGCCGAGTACTGCACCGCAGAGCACATCACGTTTATGGCTCGACGTGCCCGGGGGCTGGTTTGTCTTGCTCTCACCCCCGAGCGCTGCGCGCAGCTTGACCTCCCTCCGATGGTCGATGGCGCGGACCACGACGCCGCGCGCTTCACCCTTTCCATCGAGGCGACACTGGGCATCGATACGGGGATATCCGCTGCGGATCGCGCGCATACCGTTCAGGTTGCCGTGGCGCCGCACGCGGTCCCGGCTGATATCGTGCAGCCCGGCCATATTTTTCCCCTGGTAGCAGAGCCCGGCGGTGTGCTGACGCGGGCCGGCCATACGGAGACTGCGGTTGACTACGCGCGCATCGCGGGTCTCACGCCAGCCGCAGTTATTGCAGATGTGCTTGGCGACGCGGGCGAACTCGCTGATGGCCCGACCCTGGCGTCCTTTGCACAGCAGCATGGTTTGAAAGTGGGTACCGTGGCTGACCTCATTCACTACCGCATGGCGAATGAGCGAACCATTGAACAGGTTCGCGCCGGCGAGTTAGCGACACGCTTCGGCCGTTTCAGGCTTGCTGCTTTCAGGGACCAGACGCACGGTGGGCTGCATATTGCGCTCTCCCTCGGTGATATCGACGCTGGCGTACCGACGCTGGTGCGCGTGCACGTGGCGTCGGTGCTTCGCGATGTACTTGGCAGCGAGGTTGACGGCCGCGCCGGCTGGAACAGTGCGCGCTGCCTGCAGGCAATCAGTAGCGCTGGTGCAGGCGTACTGGTGCTGCTGGACCGGGCAGAAAATGTCGAGCAGTTGCTCGACAGTATCGATCTCGGCCTCGGTGAGCGACCGTTGCAGGCTCCCAAAACGGGAGACAGCTACAACAATATTGGCCTTGGCTCGCAGATTCTCCGCGAGTTAGGTGTCGGGAAGATCCGCCTGATGGGTGCCCCTATCAAGTACAATGCGATCTCCGGATTCGGCCTGGAGGTTATCGAATACCTGGCGCCCGATGCGGCCGGGGATAGCGAGGACCAAGACACCACTTCCGGTGGTGGCGCATAGCGGCCTATAGCCGGGAGTGAGCGCGCCGCGTCGGCCGGAAAAGGCCGCGATGACGTTGATGGCCCCAAAGCCGTCCTACCGTGAACCAATGATGGGAAAGTGCCCCATGAGTGATCTTAAGATAGTTGAAGGAAGCATGACCCACAGCACCGGGCGTTACGCGCTGGTAGTGGGTCGCTGGAACAGTTTTGTCGTCGAGCATTTGCTGGAAGGCGCGCTGGATACGCTGCGCCGTCATGGCGTGAGCGACGAACAAATGACGGTGATTCGGGTCCCCGGTGCCTTTGAAATACCGCTGGCCTGTCAGCGCGCAGCGCAGGCCGGGAATTTCGATGCGATCATCGCCCTGGGCGCGGTGATTCGCGGTGGCACACCGCACTTCGAGCACGTCGCCGGCGAATGCACTAAGGGAATTGCTCAGGTCAGCCTGGCTGCGGATATTCCGATCAGCTTTGGTGTGCTGACCGTGGACAGTATCGAACAGGCGATCGAGCGATCGGGCACGAAAGCTGGCAATAAGGGGGTTGAGGCGGCGCTCTCGGCACTGGAAATGGTCAGTTTGCTCAGCCAGCTGCGCTGAGATGTCAAAGCAGGCCCATCAGCAACTCGTCGCGCAGCGCCGCAAGGCCCGGCACTATGCGCTACAGGCCCTCTATCAGTGGCACATGGCCGGTGCTTCACCCGGGGATATTGAGGCGGAGTTTCGCGGCGACTACGATTTTTCCGTCGTGGATCTCGAATACTTTCAGGCGCTTATTCATAGCGTGCCTCCGCTCGTCGAGGAGCTTGATGGTCTTTACGCCCCGCTCCTGGACCGCGAGCTGGGATCCCTTGATCCTATCGAGCGGACACTGCTGCGTATGGGTACTTTTGAGCTGCGTGATCGTATCGATGTCCCTTATCGCGTGGTGATTAACGAGGCCGTGTCGCTGGCGAAAAAGTTTGGTGCATCCGAGAGCTTCAAGTACATCAATGGCGTGCTGGATAAGCTCGCAGTGCAGCTTCGCGGTCCCGAGGTCAGTGCCTCCTCCTGAGCAGGTCAGCGGCGAATTCGCCCTGATCGACCGTTACTTCCGCAACCTGGATACTGGCCCCGATACGGTGCTCGGCAATGGCGACGACGCCGCAGTGCTGCGCCTTGCAGCCGGTGAAGAGCTGGTGGTGTCGGTGGATACAGTCGTCGAGAACGTACATTTTCCCGAGGGTTCTCGCGGCGCACAGGTGGTTTATCGCGCGGTGGCTGCGGCCGCTAGCGATCTCGCGGCCATGGCTGCGCGGCCCCTCGCCATGACCCTGGCGCTAACCCTCCCGACTGCCGATGAGGACTGGCTCGCCGATTGTCGACGGGGCCTCACGCGCGCTGTACAGGCCTTTTCCCTTCCGCTCGTAGGTGGCGATGTCAGTCGCGGGCCGCTGACTCTCACGGTGCAGGTGCTCGGCGGTGTTCCCCGGGGTCAGGCCATTGCGCGCGGTGGGGCGCAGCCTGGCGACGTCCTCTATGTCAGCGGTGCCCTGGGCGATGCGGCGGCCGGACTGGCGATTCTGCAGCAGCGCATCGTCGTCCCGGAGCCCTGGGCGTCCAGACTGCTCAAAGCGTTCTGGGAACCGTCCCCGGCCCTGGCACTGGGGGCGCAGTTGCGCGGCCTGGCTACTGCAGCGGTGGACGTATCCGACGGGCTGCTCGCGGACGCCGGCCATCTGGCAAAGGCCAGTGGGGTGAAGCTGGTCATTGACAGCGCTGCGCTGCCCCTGTCCGAGGCGCTGCGGCAGTTGCCCGATCAGGAGCAGGCCCGCAACTGGGCACTCGCGGGGGGGGAGGATTACTGTTTGTGTTTCACCCTGCCCGGCGATGCACCGGCGCCCGAGGGCTGCGTTGGCATTGGCCGAGTCGAGGTCGGCGAGGGCGTATACTGCGACCTGATGCCGCAAAGGGTGGGGTACCGACATTTCTGAAGCCGCCGCACGATGAATGAATCCGATTCGACCCCGGTGAGGCCCAACCTGCGCGACCCCGTGCAGTTGCTGGCCTTTGGATTTGGGTCGGGGCTGGCCCCCGTGGCGCCGGGCACTGCCGGCACCATCGCCGCGATACCGATTTATCTGCTCTTCGCCGAGCTACCACTTCTGCTGTACGCGGGTCTGGTGTTGTTGGCGACCGCAGCCGGGATCTGGCTCTGTGGCCGCGCCAGCGACGCACTGGGTGTTCACGATCATGGCGGTATCGTCTGGGACGAGTTCGTGGGTCTTTGGATAACCCTGTTCGCGGTGCCTTTTGAGTGGCCCTGGATCCTTCTCGGGTTCCTCTTCTTTCGCCTTTACGATATTGCCAAGCCCTGGCCGGTCAGCTGGCTGGACCGTCAGGTGGCCGGTGGTCTGGGTATCATGGCTGATGACGTGGTGGCCGGCCTGATGGCCTGCCTGTCCCTGCACCTCGTCATCCGCCTGGTTGGCCCCTAGTGCTACGCTGGTTCGCGGCGATGGTTCTCCTGGGCTGCTCCCTGAGCACCTTGGCTGTCGAGGTCATCGTTGAGGCATTACTGCCGGGGATAGCGGTAGTGCTTATTGATGGCGATCGCGTGACCCTGCGACTGGGCCAGGAAGACCGGGGCGTCCTTTTGTTGGAGGCCGATGCGCGTTCGGCGCTTATTGAAGTGGACGGCCAGCGTCGGCGTCTGGGCGTGTCCCAGCGCATCAGCGGGCAGTTCTCTCAGCCGACCGATCGGCGCGTAGACGTTCCGCGCAATGACCAACTGCAGTACCTCACCACCGCTGAGATCAATGGCCGGCGCATGCCCGTGATCATCGATACGGGCGCCAACATCGTGGCGATGAATGCGCAGCAGGCACTCGCTGCGGGTATCGCGGTCGACGAAGGGGTGCGCAGCAGTGTGCAGACAGCCGGATCGATCGTCAGCGCCCGGCGCGTTCTTCTGGACCGCGTGAGTGTCGGTGGTATCAGCGTTGATGGGGTAGTGGCCTCGGTGCTCGACGGTGAGTACCCGACCGTCGTGCTGCTGGGCATGAGCTACTTGCAGCACGTGGATTTGGAAGAGCGCGGCGGGATTCTTAGCCTCCGCGCCCGCTGGTAAGCCAACCCTGCTGGGCCATTGCGTAGGTCCGGAGCGCCAGCTCTGTTAGACTGGCGCGCCATTTTACCAGCGGATGCCCTGCGTGCCCGTACGATTTGTTGAGAGTTCCCGCCTGCCCACAGATTGGGCTGAGTTTACTATGCATGGCTTTGAGGACGTCGAAGCTAATAAGGAGCATGTAGTGCTGACCCTGGGTGATGTCCGGGGCCCCGAGCCACTGCTGGCGCGGGTGCATTCCGAGTGCCTCACAGGTGATGCCCTGTTCAGCCTGCGCTGTGATTGCGGGAACCAACTGCAGCAGGCACTGCGGGCCATTGCCGAAGAAGGTCGCGGGGTGTTGTTCTATCTGCGCCAGGAAGGGCGAGGCATTGGGCTGCTCAACAAGATCAAGGCCTACCGCCTGCAGGACGAGGGGGCTGATACGGTGGAAGCGAATGAGCAGCTGGGCTTTGGTGCGGATATGCGTGATTACAGCATCGTCAAACCCATGTTTGAGCATCTGGGGCTGCAAAGCGTCCGCTTGATGACCAACAATCCGCGCAAAGTTTCGGCTCTGCAAGAACTTGGACTCGATGTCAGCGAACGCATCCCCCTGCAGTGCGAAAGCAATCCACACAACGAAAAGTATCTTAAGACCAAGGGCGCCAAGCTGGGCCATATGTTCGATGGCCCGCTCGCGCAGTAAGCTTTAGCGGTGCCCGCCCGCGGGCCAGCAGACCTAGTGGTCGCGCTTCACCATCTTGCCAAGCAGCGCGCGCAGCTCGTCGGCGTCACTACTCCAGCCCTGTAGAAGATCCAGCGCTTCCTCGTAGAGCCGCGCGGACTCGCCGCGGGCCTTATCGAGACCGAGTAGGGTTACGTAGGTAGCTTTGCCTGCGGCCGCATCCTTACCCCGAGTCTTGCCCAGCGTAGCAGTATCGCCGAGCACGTCGAGGACATCGTCGACAATCTGGAAAGCTAGGCCGATGCGCTCACCGACCCGCTCCAGCGTCTGCAATTGCGTGTCGCTGGCAGCGCCGATGATACCGCCCATGCACAGGGCCGCGTTGATCAGTGCGCCGGTCTTCATGGCGTGCATTCTTTTTAGTTCATCAAGACTCAGCTGCTGCTGGGTGGCGGCCATATCGAGGCTCTGTCCACCCACCATGCCCGCAAATCCCGCAGCCCTCGCCAGGCGAGCAATCAGCTCGACGCGCTGCTGCGCGGTGAGCGCTACATCCCGAGCAATGCTCTCGAAGGCGAGGCTCTGCAGTCCATCCCCTACCAGAATGGCCGTCGCCTCGTCGAAAGCGACATGCAGGGTGGGACGACCCCGGCGCAGGTCGTCGTCGTCCATTGCGGGAAGATCGTCGTGCAGCAGCGAGTAGGTGTGAACCAGCTCGATGGCCTCCGCGGCGCTGGCCGCCGCGAGGGAGCGGAGGCCAGTAGCAGTTGTGGTCTTAGTCGCTTGCCTCGCGCCTCCGCCAGATACTCCATTGCGGCGCGAAGCGGCTGTGACACCACCGTGTCCTTCCCTGGACTCAAGACTCGGCGTCGCCGGCGAGGGTTTCCGGATCTGCGGGGTCGGTTTTACCCGACAGCATCCGCACTTTCTGTTCTGCCTGCTCAAGCTTCTGCTGCGCCAGCTTGATCATCTGCATTCCCTTTTCGTAGGAATCAACGGCGTCTTCCAGGGGGAGTTGCTGGTTTTCTATGTGCTGAATCAGTGTCTCAATACCTTCTGCGAGTTGCTCAATAGAGTCCTCTTTTTTCTTGCCGCCCATATTTGTATTCCCTTCCGGCGCTCCTGCCGAGTTCAAGTCTTGAGTGCAAACTAACGCTGCGCATCAGTTCTTTCGTAAAGAAAAAAAGGTTCCAGCCGGTTAACTCCGCACAGCACGGGGTCAATTTCCCGTAGAAGATCCTCGTGCTTCTGGAGCAGCGATTTAAACCCTGCTCGGCAGATAATCTCATGAATATCTTGTCCAAAAAGACGCACATGGTCCTCCTGACCGTATGCCTCGAGCCGCGCTGCCTGTGACATTATCCCCGGATCGCAGAAAGTCTGCTGTAGCATGCTGCTGAATGGTGTCTGTAGAACAGCGAGACCTCCAGGACGCAGCACGCGGTGGATATCGCCTAGTGTGCTACTGAGGTTTTCAACGTGTTCCAGCACATGGTTAGCAATCAGGAAATCTACCGATTCGTCCGCAAGAGGCATTGTTTCAATGTTCATCTGCACTGCGACTCCGCGCGCCGGAGCCAGGTCTGCGGGCAGATAGTTGTCCGGCGATTGTCCGAGCACGTAGCGGGCTATTGCGCGTTCCGGCGCGAAGTGTACGACTCTTGCGCCGCGTAGTGCCTCGCCCAGACCCATTGCGTTCATAAAGAGTACGAGATGCCGGTCGCGATCGTTGCTTCCGCACCAGGGACACTCGAAGTTGTCGACATCGCTGCCGACTACGTCCAGGGCTATCATCAGTGCTGGACTGGCGGAGCTTCCCCCCCGATGAGGAAGAAAACCCCGGTGCCGCTTCCCGCAGATAATGCAGTGCTTCTTCGACCAGAGCGCGGGGCGCAGCAGTAATGCCTGTGCCATCCGTGCCATACGCTTTGGTGTCAAACGTGACAGCGCTTGGCGCACGGGCCACTGGTCCTGTTCCTTGGGAACTGCGGTATCCGCAGGCGGTGGTTGGTAGTCGCTCACTTCGATTGCTGTGCCTCGTTTCTGTGCTCAGCGAGATGAAAAACGGCTGAGCATGGATTTTGCTGCGCGCCTTAACAGAGTCACCGGGAATTCAAGCCCATAGACCCGGAAGGACAGCACCAGCGCGTTTTGCAGCAAAGGTATCGCCAGTCGCGCATCACCCGTGCGCAAGCGAAAATTTGCCAGCAACAGCATGGTACTCAGCGAGTTCAAGCGTTGCTGCCTGATCATTTCCATCGAATGAACCCCCTGTGGATGGACGCGGTGATGAGAGGGCGATACGTTGCCCAGGTAATGGCCGCCACCATAGTCGCCCAGTCGGCACCAGAGAACCTGATCCCCGTAAGCCGCATTTGCCAGTTCCCTTGGCCAATCCTTCAGAACATTCCTGAAGCAGACCGTGGAGGTGAATATGGAGGTGGTGGCCTGCAGCTCCCCGGCGCCAAGATCTCGCCTTTGAGCCCTCAGCGATACCTCTTTTGCCTCCTCGACCAAGATGCCTACCGCATCGGTAAAGCACAGTACGTAGTCATCGTGCGTGCTGAGGAAATCTACCTGGGTCTGCAGCTTCTGCGGATCCGTCCAGGAGTCATCGCCGTCGCAGATGGCGATAAACTGGCCTTTTGCGAGAGGAAAAATATGCTCTCCCAGCATCCTGAAGCCCTTTGACCACTGGTTTTCAGTCTGGATGACCAGCCGAAGAATGCTCGGATATCGGCTCTGAAGATCACGCAGGAATTCCGTCGAGCCATCGGTGGAGGCATCGTCGTGGACGATGATCTCGAAGGGAAAAGTCGTTACCTGTTCCAGAAAGCCGCCAATCGATCCTTCCAGGAACTCGAGGTGGTTGAAGACCGTGCAGCAGATGCTGACACGGGGTGGGGAAAGGGGCCATTCCCAGGTCGCCATTACCGCGTCTTCTGGCTTCAATGGGTTGGCTGGCACGTTGACCCCGGCACCCTGGAAAGGGAACCCAGCGCGATGTGAATATACTGCCCACTGACGGAGGAACTATCCACTTTGCACCCCGTTCCGATCTGCCGTTGATTCTATGAGCCTGGCGTTCAGGCGATGAGCGAGCCACGATGCCGCGAGACCCGCTACCCCGATCACGCAGCCCACGCCCATCAGCGTTAGCAAGGCCATGAGTCGTTCGCCCGGTATAACAAGAAAATGATCCACCGTGTAGGCTACCGCAACCACCGTCAGGACCGGCACACCGACGGCCAGCCCCCATGCTCTCACCGAGAGATTCCCCATCAATCGCTCGGTAACATAGAGCGACCAGCCCAGCATCAGCACGTTCACGGCGGCCCAGGCGTAGGCGGCACCAAGAGCGCCCATGGATATCACTAGCAAGATCACTGCGGGGATGAGTATGACAGAGGAAAATGCCGTTCCCCACAGGTGATAGCGTAGCCCAGCCCTGGCTACCTGTAGGTAGTAGGGGAGGGATCCGATAACAAGAGCCGTGTTGCCCAGAGTGTACCAAAAGGTCACGGAAGCAACGATATCGCCGCTCGGGCGCGCATTGCCCAGCCAAAGAAGTATGACCTCGTCCGCGAAAAACATCAGCGTCACGCCGATAGCGCTTGCGGCAACCGCTGCCAGCGCCAGCGCGTCAAAGTAAACGATTCTGAGTTGAGAGTGATTGCCCTTCGTGTTCAAGGCGGTCAGTACCGGGATCAGAACGGAGCCCAGTGGCCCTAACAGTATGGTAACGCCGGATGCCAGTGTGACACCGAGCATGAAGTGGCCGAACTCGCGTAGGGGAAGAAGTCCGGATAGTAGTACCCGGTCCAACTGGCTTGAAGCAATCCACATCAGCACCGCCGCGGAGAGGGCAGCAGAGGTACGCAGCTCGGGTAGCAGGCCTCCAAGGTTTATGCGTCCGAACAGGGGGCGGGGGGTTCTTCGCCAAACCAGGCCGGTCAGTGCCAGAGTTTCCAAGGCAGCAACGCCCGCTTGAAACCAGAAGAAACTGCTAAGGCTCAAAGCCTCGCCCATCAGGAGCAGGCAGGCGAGTCCGTAGCGCAAAGCGTTCATCAGAATCACGATACAGCTGACCCGGCCGACCCATCCTATACCCAGCCCTACTGCCCTTGGAAAGCTCGACAGCCAGCGAAACGCCAGGCCCAGCAGGATGGCGAGGAGGCATTGGCCGACAATCACCAGGGGGAGCTGTTCCGCATTGAGCCAGTTGACGGCAATGTAGTCGGCCCCTGCTACCGCTATCAGGGCTATCAGCGCCGCCCCGGCGAGAGCAAACAGGATCACCAGTCGGAAAAAACTTCCATAGCTGCCAACGCTTTGCCCGGAACTCTGGTTGCGTGCGGTTTCGCGCATCAGCGCCGTGGACACGCCCAGGTCCATCAGAACAATAAGGGCCTGCACCGTGGTGAGAACGCCCAGCAGTCCATAAGCCTCCGGGCCCAGGTAGGCGATGAACACGGGCGTCGAGAGTATAAGTCCGAGCGCGCCCGAGAGTTGCGCAAGCAGGGACGCGAGCGCACTGCTGCTCAGGGACTTCACGTGGCACCTGCGGCATTGCTCATGCTGGGCGGAGCCTTTCGCACACCAGCTTTCACTCAGCGCGTCAGCAGGGTTTGTTGGCGGAACTGCTGCATTCGTGAATTCGCTCGAGCATGCTCAATCCTGCAGCGGCAGTTTCCGCGCTGTACTGTCCAAGCAAACCCGATGGTTGCTCCGCGGGCGGTTCGGCCAAGGCGCTATGAAAGTCCCGGTACAGGTTCGCGAAGGCTTCAAGAAAACCGGCCGGATGGCCCGCCTTGAAACGATTGTATGCGGGCGTCGCCAGTTCCTGACCGGGCGACGCGTTGCCGCGGTCGAGAATTTCCCGGCGGCCATTAGCAAATGCGATGTGCAGCTCCTCCGGGTTTCCCTGAGACCACTCCAGGGATGCCTTGGTGCCGAGCACGCGGACGCGCAAGCCGTTGCTGTAGCCCAGGGCCGTCTTGGACCACCAGTAATTGCCGACCGCATCGTCGCCGTAATCGACCAGACAGTTCACGTTATCGATAACTCTGGAGACAGCTCCGCTGTGACATGCCAACGATGAAATTGATCGAGCGGGCCCACAGGGTGCAATAAAATCGGACAGGTGCATGACGTGCACGCCAAGGTCGAGGGATACGGTCGGTATTTCGTAGTCCTTTTGGCGCCACTCCTGCGGAGCGGCCCCTTCTCGAAGGTAGCCTTCCTGTGGCATTTCGATACAGATTTGTTTGATATCGCCGAGCTGCCCCTCGCGCACTCGTTGCCGCATTTCCCTGACCGCGGGGTAACCGGTGTAATTGAAAGTGACGAGGCAGTGCAGGTTCCGGCACCGCGCCTGCGCTGCCAGCTCAGCCGCATCGGCACTGCTGGTTGCCAGGGCCTTTTCGACGATAACATTGCAGCCCGCATCAAGTGCCGCACCCACGATCTCGGCGTGTGTTGGCGTCGGCGTCAGAACCACAGCGACATCTATCTCACCGGCGAGCGCGGAGAGCATGCCGCGCCAGTCCTTACAAACCTGTGAATCCTGCAGGCCGTAGGAAGCGCCGCTTTGCAGGTTGATATCCTGCCGCTGGCTGAACGCGCCGGCAACGATTTCGAAGCAGCCATCCATGCGTGAGGCGACGTAGTGTGTGTATCCAACAGCAGACGTTGTGCCACCGCCGATAAAGGCGATTTTTTTGACCATGGGCTATCTCGTTTGTGAAGGCGTTAAGTACGCCAGTGCTCAGCCGCAATACATTCGACACGGTAGATATCTTCTTCGCTAACCCATGCAGACAGTGAATCGCTAGCAAGCGCATCGGTCTCGATAAACAGTACTCCTACTCGCGTAGAGCCCCCGATCAGATCTCCGCTGGCCAGCGTCGGTACGAACTCAATCACTCGCACAGCCGAGTTAAAGGTTACTCCGCAGAATACAGTGTTCGCCGTTCCGTGCACGGTCATTCGGAGCACTCCCTTGTCCTGTCGCGAGGCGCATGCCTTATCCGAATGCACCTCGCTACCCAGAAACGGGGCCACATAGGCCAGAGCGTAATCGTAACCCGTGCTCAGCTGAATAAGGCGTGCGTAGAGATCTCCGGGACAGCGTCGGGTCAGCTCGATTAACCAGTAGTCCTGACCATCTTCTATCCACTGGAGATGCATGAGGCCATCCTGGAGAGCGAGGTGCGAGGCGATGGCTTGAATGTCGGACTCGGTGCGCGCGCGATTGCCGCCCCTGCTTTCGGCGACCGTACGGCTCAGGCGAACAGCGTAGTCTGTCTCGCCGCAGTGTTCCTCGACCAGGAAAGACTGCACTATCCTGCCGTCCCGAATAAAGGCAGAGGTGCTGTATAGCTGTCCTGAAACGAATGCTTCGACAATACATGTGTCGCTTCGCGATTCCCGGCAAGCGCGGTCCCTGGCGCTCTGGAATTGCTCATGCTGACCCGCCTCAACAACGCTGATGCCGCGACCGGAATAGGAGTCCACGGGTTTGACAATAACCGACTGCTCCGGTGCGAGCGCAGCCTGTGCATCCGGGCATTCTGGTGCGGGCAGGTTAAGCGTGTAGCAGAGCGCCCTGAACGCAGCCTTGTCATGTAAGCACCGGCTGAGCTCACTACTGTCTACGCCCCGGACAGCGGGGCGGCCAAGCAGCGCGCTACAGGTCTGGTAAGACACATCGGTGCAGCCGGGTATTAGTCCGCTGAATCCCTGGCTATCGAAGAGTTGTCCAATCGTGTCGCTGTTCGAATAATCGCTGTGAAAAAATGGCTTTATGCTCGCAGCGAGGAAGTCATCCGAGCGACCACCGACTATCGCTGTCTCATAACTCAGAGCTCGCGCCGCGACCAGCAGCGGCCGCGCTGAAAACCCTGTATCGACCAGTAGTGCTTTCAATGCTCTGGTTTCGAATGGCGCGTGGCCGTCAACGTATTGATGGCGTCGCAGACTCGTTCTACGGATTCAATAGGAAGCTCCGCATGCATGGGTAGGCACAGTACGCGCTCCGACAGGTCTTTCGCGTTGCGCAGGGAGCCTGAAACCCGGCAATGCTGATAGTCAGGAAAGTCCACTACCAGAGGGAAGAAGTAACGCCTCGGGTGAATGCCGAGCGACTTTAGGCCCGCATAGAGATCGTCACGGCTTAGTGCGCAGTCCCGCTCCAGCAGGATCGGAAAGTAACTGTAATTCGGTCGCCGGGCGGTAAAC
>JBLIIW010000061.1:0-19282 GCA_047635315.1 Halieaceae bacterium
CAGATATTGCAGGCGTCTGTACAGGGCTCCGCGGGAGGCCTGGAGCCGTCGCTCGTTGACACGGTGATTCAACAGATCGTGCGGGCGTCGGAACAGCTGGAAGCCGAGGGCAAGAACCCAACGCTACTGGTAGCGAGCACGATAAGGCTGTTTCTCTCGCGCTTGCTGCGCGGCAGGATGTCGAATTTCTACATTCTTGCCTATGAGGAGATTCCGCCCAGTAAGTCGATCCGGGTGGTGGCTACCATCGGTGGTCAGGGCGCGGCGCCGGGCAGCTGACAAAAGCCTTTGGCAGTGTTGGCGCGATAGATGAATGCGATAGTTAAGCAGGAGCTGGCTAGTTATGAGAATTGAACGATTTGTAGGCAGCGATACGAAAGCGGCGATGGCCCAGGTCAGAATCGCTATGGGCTCGGATGCATTGATCCTGGCCAATCGACGCAAGGGCAATCGCGTTGAGATTACCGCCGCCCGGGACGTGGACGGCGCCGTCGAGCAGGCGGCGCAGAGTGCCAGTGGCGCCGACAACGAAATTCAGATGAAATCCTTGCAGCGCGAGCTGGAGGAGCTGCGCGCTGTCCTGCAGCGGGAACTGGGTTCGCACCAGTGGCGAGACTCGGCGCAGCGCCCGGCCGTTGCCTCCACGCTGATGAAGCGGCTGCAGCAACTGGGACTGTCGCGGGTGCTGGCGGGATCCGTAGCGGATGCGGCGGCGCGCAGCGGCCCCCTCGAGCGAGCCTGGGGGGCGGCCCTCGATGGGCTGGCGAGCCAGCTTCCGGTAGCTGAGGCGGATGCTTTTAGCGTGGAGGGGGCGGTGACCGCGCTACTGGGCGGGACCGGGGTAGGAAAAACATCCACCCTGGCGAAGCTGGCGACGACAGATGCGCAGCGTTTCGGCCGGCAGAACGTCGGCCTGATTAATATGGATATCTACAGGGTTGGCGCGCAGGAGCAGCTGCAGAGCTTTGCCGCCGGGGTTGGGCTGCCTCTGCTGCAGGTGCATGACGGATCTTCCCTACAGGTGGCCCTGGGCCGCTTTGCGAGCTTGCGCCGGATCTACATCGATACAACCGGCATGGGTCAGCGGGAGAGCCGTCTCTACGAGCAGCTGTCCCTGCTGCGCAAGTTGCCCCGGCCTCCCGCTTGCCAACTGGTGCTTTCGGCCTCCTCGCAGCCCTGTCAGTCGAAGACGATTGTGGAGCGCTTTGGTTCCGATGCACTCGCCGGTGCTATCATCACCAAAGTGGATGAAGCGACACGGCTCGGCGGAATAATCGACGTGCTTATCGCGGCGCAATTGCCCTTGCTGTACCTGAGCGACGGTCAGCGCATTCCCGAAGATATTCGACCGGGGTCCGCGGCGGAACTGGTTGCCCTGGCGGTGGATTTGCTGCCAGCGGAGAGCTTCGCTGGCGCGCAGCGCGCGGCACCGGCGCAGGCGCGTGGGCCACACGTTGCGACACACGTTGCGACACATGTCGCATAAGCAGCGGCGGTAGTTTCGCCTTCGCCGCAGGGGGGTACAGATGAGATCGGCTGATCAGGTCAGAGTTGTTGCGGTTACCAGCGGTAAGGGTGGCGTTGGTAAGACCAATTCGGCGGTGAATATCGCCGTGGCCCTCGCGCAGGCGGGCGAGGACGTGCTGCTGTTCGACGCCGACCTGGGTCTGGCCAACGTCGATATCGCACTCGGTCTGAAGCCGCGCTATGACCTGCAGCACGTTATGAGCGGTGAACGGACTCTAGACGAAATTATGCTCACGGGTCCCGCGGGTATTCGCGTGATTCCCGCATCGTCTGGAGTCGCCAGTATGGCGGCGCTGTCGACCCCTGAGCAGGCCGGGCTGGTTCGGGCTTTTAGTGATCTTTCCATGCCAGTGGATACGATGATCGTAGATACGGGAGCGGGCATCGACAGTACCGTGCTCACTTTCACGGCGGCCTGCAGTGAGGTGATTGTCGTTATCTGCGACGAACCGACCTCGCTGACCGATGGCTACGCGCTGATCAAGGTTCTCAATCAGCATTGCGACGTCAAACGTTTCCAGGTGCTGGCCAACATGGTCGAGAACGAGATGGAGGGCAAGCAGCTATTCAGCAAGTTATGCGGTGTATGCGATCGCTTTCTGGATGTGCACCTGGGCTACCTGGGGGCGGTTCCACGCGATGAATACCTGCGCCGCGCGGTACGCGCGCAGAGTCCGGTCATCTGCGATTACCCGCGTTCCACATCGGCGCGGGCGTTTACCGAGGTCGCCAAGCGCATTGCGCAACTCCCGGTCCGTGAGGGCTCCGGGGGACTGGGTTTTTTCATGGAGCGCATGGTCGAATACCGGAGCGGTGCCGCCTGAAAAGAGCACTCGAAAAAGCTACAAAACCTCCTGAAAAGCCGCTAATGGTTGTTAAAATATCTGAAAAGCGCCCCGGATCCCCGCGATGAATCGCCTCGCACCCTATAGCGACGACACGATGGCCAGCGCCGATCAGATGGTGCGTGAGTATCTCCCCTTGGTGAAGAAAATTGCCCTCCGTCTGGTCGCCAAATTACCCTCTGATTTTGAGCTCGATGACCTGATGCAGGTTGGGCTTATGGGCCTTCTCAAGGCCCGGGAAAGCTACGACGCGGCTCAGGGCGCCAGTTTTTCCACTTACGCAGGCATCCGTATCAAGGGCGCCATGCTGGATGAGGTGCGCAGCAGCGACTGGCTGCCGCGTTCTGTACAGTCCAATCTCAGCAAGGTTTCCGGGGCGATACAGCGTCTCGAGCCGCGCCTGGGTCGCCCGGCGCAGGACCGCGAAATCGCCGCCGAGCTGGATCTGGAGCTTGCTGATTACCAGCGCCTGGCCGGGAAGTTGGCCTGCGCGAGGATGACCTCTCTGGAAGTACAGGAAAGTGCCGGGCTCGAATCCGTGGCCCTGGCTGATCCTTTCGAGAATGTTGGTGACGATGCTTTCCGCGAGGCGTTGATGGAGGCGGTGGCGAATCTTCCGCAGGGAGAATCCCTCATGATGTCCCTGTATTATTCGGAGGAACTCAATCTGCGGGAAATCGGCCTGGTACTGGGTGTATCGGAGTCCCGCGTGTCACAATTGCACGGACAGGCTCTGGCGCGACTCAGGGCATCATTGCGCAGCTGGGTGCGCTGAGGAAGCTACGTGGCAAAGAAGAAGCAAGTCAGGCGTGGGGAGGCAGCGAGCACCTTCGATTTCCTGACGCTGTTGGGCGTAACCCTGGCGGTAGGTTCTATCGTTGGTGGCAACTATCTGGAGGGCGGACACGTCAGCGCCCTCATGCAGCTGACGGCCTTCCTGATCGTCGTCGGCGGCACCCTCGGGGCGGTACTGATCCAGACGCCCCTGCGCGATTTTCTGACCGCCATGAAACGCATCTCGCGGGTTGTCGCCACGCCGCGCTTCCAGCGCAAGGCGCTGCTCGATAAAGTGCTGGACTGGAGTCGCCTTGCGCGCCGGGACGGTCTTTTGTCCCTGGAAAAAGTGATGGGCAGCGAAAAGGACCCGTTTCTCAAGAAAGGGCTGACACTGCTTATTGATGGCGTCGAGCCGGAAGAAATCCGTTCTATCATGGATGTGCAAATTGACAATACGGTGACCAATGAAGCCAATGCGGCGCGCGTATACGAGGCCATGGGGGGCTATTCGCCGACTATCGGTATCATTGGGGCGGTACTGGGCCTTATTCATGTGATGAACAATCTTTCGGACCCCGCAAGGCTGGGCTCGGGGATTGCGGTGGCCTTTGTGGCGACCATTTACGGGGTCGGTTTCGCGAACCTGTTCTTTTTGCCCGTGTCCAACAAGCTCAAGGCGATTTATGGCGATCAAATGCAATTCCAAGAGATGGTAGTTGACGGCCTTACCATGATTGCCGACGGCGAGAATCCGGCCGCTATCGAGAGCAAACTGGAAGGTTACGTGGACTGAGTATGCCGCGCCGCAAACTCCCAGAGTCTACCGATAACCACGAACGCTGGCTTATTTCTTACGCCGATTTTATTACCCTGCTGTTTGCCTTCTTTGTGGTCATGTATTCCACCGCATCGGTGAATGATGGCAATTTTCGCGTCCTGTCCGATTCGATCGTGGCCGCTTTCACCAATCCACTCGCGTCCCTGGACCCGATACAGGAGGGTACCCTGGTGCGCTCGTCGGTGGATATGGTGGACACCCCGGACTCCGTCTCAGAAGCGCCGCTAATCATTCCCCTGCGCCTGCCGGAGCCCACTGCGCCGCCCGGCGAGGGAATCCCGGACTTTGACAATCAGCCCGTCGACGGGGAGCCATCTACCGCTAACACGCAATTTTCTGCAGTAATGAGCGTGGATCTGCAGCGTATCGCCGATGCGGCCGAGGCCACCATCAGTTCACTGATTGAGAGCGATATGGCCACCGTGCGCCGGAACGCCCGATGGGTGGAGGTTGAGGTGCGTTCTAACCTGCTGTTCCCCAGTGGTTCCCGGGTGCTCCTCGCCAACGCGGTACCCCTGCTGTCAGAGCTGAGCGATGTCTTTTCCGATCTTCCCAACGAGATCGCGGTAGAAGGTTTTACGGATGACCGGCAGATTCGCAACGGGCTGTTTGATTCGAACTGGGAGCTGTCCTCCGCGCGGGCCACAGCGATCGTGCGGGAACTGCAGGCGCAGGGGGTTGAGCCGGGTCGCCTTTCCGCGACCGGCTATGGCCAGCACCGGCCCATGGCGGACAACGCCACCGAGGAGGGCCGGGCGGTGAATGGGCGCGTGGTGATCGTTATCAAGGCCCTGGACGGCGTTATCGAGGAGCCTGCTGTTGATCTGCTGCCCGCGGTGGATGGGGGCTAGCGGTGGTTGATCGTGTGGACAGGACGGCACCGCTCAAGCCGGCTTCTGCCCCGGCGCCGGGCAAGCGCGACTACAGCGGTCGGCGCGGCCGGCGCAACCGTCAACTGCCCGATACGGAGACCGATACGCAAAAACTGCAGAAAAAGGCAGGCAAGCGCCGGGGCGCTAATATTGACGAGCATTGTTGAGAGCAATCACTGAGAGAAACCGCTGCCGCGCGTCGATCAGTAAGCGCGCGGTCACTCCCCGGTCGCTGCGTTTCAATTAGCCCGGGCTATGGCCGTCGGACAGCAGGGCGCCCTGTTTCTGCACCACATGCTGGATGATCTGCTCCTGCGCCTGGGCATCGTCGTCAAAATCCACTCTTATCCAGTGCGGCAGGGTCCCGGAAGTCAGTCGTGTTTCACAGCCAACCACCGATCCGGCAATGGACAGGGTGACTTGCGAAGGTCGTAGTATCACGCTGAGACGCACGCGCGTTCCCAGCGCTATGGTTTCTCTGGCCTGGAAGGCGATGCCACAACCGCTCAGGTTAACCATCGCGTCATCGTAGGAATGCGCGTCGTTTTCCTCGTAATCCAATGCCTGCGCTGCCAGTACGGAAACCTTGCGGTTCAGCAGTCCGAGCGCCTGCGCCACTGCGGGGTGGTCCCCCCAGATGCTGTTGATAGTCTGATTGATTTCGTGGTCAAGTTCCGCGAGCAATTTGCCCGTGTTGACCTCGAGGTGCCCCGAGCCGCCGCCCGTCGATGGCTGATTCGCCTCCGTGGCCAGCACCTCGTAGCGCAGTAGCACTACGTCATTGATCCGGTAGTATTTGCGACGTTCGCTCTGCGCCGTCAGTTTGTTTTCAGTCATCATTGAGCACCGTCAAGGTCGAGTATGTCCAGGCCATCTGAATTGCTTTCGCGCAGCAGGTCGAGGCTTTGCGCGTCCCCTTTCTCGAGGCCCTGTCGAATCACTATTTCTACCCGACGGTTAAGGGAGCGTCCCTCGGGTGTGTCGTTGAAGGTAAAAGGCTTGGTGTCCGCATAGCCCACTACCATCATGCGTTCATCATCCAGCAGCTCCCCGCGCAGCAATTCGTGCGTAACCGACAGTGCACGACTGGCAGACAGGCCCCAGTTCGACTCATGGGCGCCGCCGCGGGTGGGGATATTATCCGTATGGCCCTCGATAGCGACCGTACCGGGAATCTCCGCCAGTGCATCGCGAATACGCTTCATGACCGGCGCAAAAGCCGTGTTCAAGGTTGCGGATCCGGAGGGAAAGGAGCCCTGTTCGCGGATGCGCACGATAATCGTACGCCCGTCGGATTCCACATCAACCTTGCCCGTCTGCACCTCGTCCTCCAGGCGGTCTTTTAGCTTATCCGCATCCGCTTCGGTCGCCGCAAGCAGGGCAGAAATTTTCCCCTTCAGCAGCTCTTCCATCTCCGCATCAGTCATTTCAGCTTCGCCTTCACCGACGCGCAGGGAAGGGTCCGTGGTCTGGTCGGTGATCTGCTGGATGGTATCGATCAGGCTGTCTGTGGTTTTGCCCGGACTGAACTCGGTCGCTACGACGCTGGTGCCTTTGGGAATGTCCTCAAGCTTCATTTGGTCCTGCACACCAAAAGCCATTTTCATGGAGCCTGCGATCTGCTTGAACTTCTCTACGTCCATATCGGAAAAGGATAGCAGCAGAACAAAGAAACACATCAACAAGGACATGAGGTCCGCAAAGGTGGCCATCCATGCCGGTGCTCCCGCCGGGGCGTCGTCGTCGGACATCTTTAGCCGTCCTCGCCGCCGCGCTTGGAGGGATCCAGATAGGCATTGAGCATGGCTTCAATAATGCGCGGGTTCTGCCCTTCCTGGATGGCCAGCACGCCATCGATACACATGGAGCGAATACGGCGCTCGTCCGCTTTGCGCAGGGTGAGTTTGTCGGCGATCGGCATGGCGACCATATTGGCCAGCATGGCGCCATACAGTGTGGTGAGCAGTGCCACGGCCATGGCCGGCCCGATGGATTGCATGTCGGACATATTGGAGAGCATCCGCACCAGGCCGATCAGGGTGCCGATCATCCCCATGGCGGGGGCCACGTCGGCGGTGGCGCTGAAGACCTTTGCGCCCCAGCTGTGGCGCTCGATCGTTTCCTGCATATCTTTGTTCAGAACCGTGCTGACAACTTGTCGACTGTTACCATCGATCAGCATCTTGACCCCTTCGTCGAGAAACTTGTTGTCGATCTCTGTGCTCTCCAGCGCCAGCATCCCTTCCTTTCGAGCGATGTTAGCGAGTTCCACGATGCGCTCGATAAGATGTTCCGGATCTTCAATCTTGTAGATGAAAGCCGAGGCCGCCACCTTGAATGCGCCGAAGAACTGTCCCAGAGAGAACTTGATCATGACCACCATGACCGTACCCCCGATCACGATCAGGAGAGAGGGTATGTTGACGAAGACCAGCGCAGAGCCGCCGGTCAGGATTGCAGCAAGGACAATGCCGATAGCCCCGAGCATTCCCAGCGTTGTCGCCAGATCCATGTATTCACTCCAATAAAGATCGTTGTCTATTTTGCCGCTAAAGTATACACAGGGAAGTGAGGGTCTCGGTAACCTCTGACGGGAAGGAATTTGGAAGAACTACAGTTAGCACTTACCTCTGCGAGGGTTGACCAACGCAACTTCGGGCTGTGGATCAACAATTGGCAGATTGGGCAGACCCTGAATGCCCTGGTCACCAATCAGCTCCCGAATGGCGATCTGGTACTGCGCGTGGGTGGCCAACAGATTACGGCCACGGCTGACATTCCAATCCAGCAGGGCGCTAATTTGCAGTTGGAGGTTAAACAGTTACAGCCGATACCGACCCTGCGCGTGCTTAATCCGCTGTCCAGTGCCGCCGCGGCGAGTAATGTGGGCGGTACGCTGCAGCTGCTCCCCGCCAGCGGCGGCAGTCTTGGCAGCACGCCTCTGGCGAGCGTTGCGCAGTCGCTTCAAAACACCCAGGTGGCCATGATGGCCCTGCCACCGATCCTTGCAGATTCGCTGTCCCAGCTCCTGCGCATGACCACTCGTGCGCAGCAGCTGGGGCAGTCTGAGGGCTTGGCCCGCGCAGTTCGCAACAGCGGGTTGTTCCTGGAAAGCGGCCTGAAAGCGTCGATGGAGGGCAAGGCAGCCTCCACCACCGGCGATTTTAAAGGTGGTCTGTTCCGGGCCCTGGGGCACGTCGATGCGGCGCTTGCCGAGGCCGAGGCCATCTCCCTGCCGCCCGCCGATGCGGAGTCACTGCGGGATATGAAACGTGAGCTCGAGGGGGGCCTGGGGCGAATTATCATGCACCAGCTCAACTCACAGCCTGCGGATGCCGCGGCCGCGCGCAGCTGGCACCTGGAGATTCCCGTGCAGCTGGGTCAGGCTTTTCACAATGTGCGGATTGATATCGAGCACGACCCGCCGGAGGAGGGTGGGGAGAGCGGAGCCGGGGAGGAGGCCGAGGAGCACTGGAATGTGCGGCTGCAATTGGCGCCAGGGGCTCTGGGTGCTGTGGATATCAATGTGCAACTGGCCGGAGACAACGTGCAACTTCGTCTCGCGGCCGCGCGGCCTGAAGTGCGTGCGCTGATCGACCGGCAGCTGCCGGCGCTGGAGCGCTCCCTGGCCAGTCGCGGATTGGCATTGCAGTTTAGCGGCACGGTGGCGTTGGTAGCGCGTGACAACGCGGCGTCGCCGCCGGCCAGCACCGGCAGTTATCTCGACATGCGCGCATGAAGGCGGGCAATGGCAATCGCACGAACGCCAGCGCGCGCTCCGCGGCGCTCAGCTACAGTGGGCAGGGTGCGCCGACCCTGGTGGCCAAGGGAGATGGGGAGATAGCCCGGCGCATCGCGGATCTCGCGCTGGAACACGATATCCCTATTGTGCAGGATGCGCAGCTGACGGGACTGCTCTGCCAGATACCCCTGGGTGATGAAATACCACCGAACTTATATGTTGCGGTCGCCGAGGTTCTGGCATACGTTTATCGCCTTAACGAAAGCCTTAACGAAAGCCTTGATGACAAGGCCTGAACGACTTAATCGCCTGTAGAGGCTGTAAACATAACTGGCTGTGAATATATGACCGCCGCGCAGCGCGCAGGCGGCACGCAAGCAGCATAAGCGTCGGACGATAGCCCAAATGAGCAAGGTAACAGCACTCGAGCAGCTTAGCCTGCGCCTGTCCTACATGGCGGACGGGGTCGACGCAGAAGCGGATGAGATTCTGGATGTCATCCGGAAGCTTCTCAAAAGCAATGCGGAGACAGACGCGATCGAGAATGTCTCCGGCCGCCTGGCGCGGGTCGTCATGTCTAGCACCGGCATCAATCCCGACAAGGCCCGGCGCGTAGAGGGTGGCTACGATCTCTCAGGTCTGAGCAAACTGATCAAGTCTATGCCCGTGCCCGGTGACGCGCAGGAACGCATGGGTGAGCTGGTGCAGGAGGTTGCCGGGGGTAGCACAACCATGGCCCGGCAAAAGGCGCTGGTAGAATTGCTGAGCACAGCGACGTCCGCCCTCGGTGAGGTTGCGAGTAGCGACAAGTCAGACAGCGGTGTGCTGGGTTGGCTCGGGAAGAAATCCAACTCCCAGGGTGTGGAGGAGCGCTATATGACGCTCTTTGTTCCGCTGCTGCAACGCCTGGTGGAGCATATCGATGTACTCAATGGCAATGCCACGCGCAGTCATGCCATTAAAGAAGCACTACAGCACGTAGTGCGCCCGGACCAGGCTCAGAGCCTGCTGGAAGAAGTTACCAACGAGATCGAGACTATCGATGCCCGCATACGGTCCGAGCGCAGTCAGACCACCGACTTTATCGGCGATATGCGCGAGCGCCTCGATGGCTTTGAAGATGTGCTCAAGCTGCTGGCCGTCGATGGGGACCAATCCCTCAAGCGCTCGGAAGAACTCCAGGATCGGGTCGGTGATGACACCCGGGAGCTTGGGGAGGCTTTCAAGGTCGACGATATTAATGCATTGCGGGGTATTGTTGCGCAGGGCCTGGGGAGTATCTCGGAGCGTCTGGAACAGCATGTTCAGGCGGAGAGCCAACAGCACCAGAGTTCACAGAAGCACGTTAAAGAACTGAATGAACGCCTCGCAACGCTCGAGGATGGAGCGGCCATTTTGCGCAGTGAGTTGCGCAACAAGAAAGATCTCGCTCTCAAGGACTCACTGACCGGCGTTTATAACCGGGCGGGTTACGACGAGCGCACCAAAGAACTGTACGCTCGCTGGCAGCGCTCCGGTGCCGCCCTGGCGCTGGTCTTCGTCGACTGCAACAAGTTCAAGGAAATCAATGACAACTACGGCCATGCTGCCGGTGACCTGGTGTTGGTGAAGATCGCCGATGCACTGCAACACCGCGCCCGCGCCTGCGACATCGTGTGCCGTTATGGCGGCGACGAGTTCGTCATACTCCTGCCGGATACACATATAAAGGGCGCCGAGATTTTCGCGCGCAGCGCCTACGAGGAGGTGCTAAAAGCGGGCTTTAACGACAATGGCAAGCCCATAGAAGTTGCCATATCCTGCGGCGTGACCGAGCTGGCTGAGGGGGACACCCTGGAGAGCGCTGTGCGACGCGCCGACGAAGCGATGTACAGAGCCAAGAAGCTCAGCGGCGTGAAAGTCTGCACGGCGGTGTAATCCGCTACCTGTTCGCCCAGCGTCGGCCCTACGGCGCAGAACGCCGTGCCTGGTAGCCGGGCCCTTTTACGAAGCGACCGGGCAAGCGGCCGGTCGCTGCGCCGTCTGCCCAGACCAGTTCCCCGTTGACCATGACCTGCCCGACGCCGCTGGCGAGTTGGTGCGGCGCCGCAAAGCTGGCCCGATCGCCGACCGTACGCGGGTCAAACACAACGATGTCGGCAAAATTGCCCTCGCGAAGCAGGCCCCTTTGCTTGAGTCCCAGACGGCTTGCGGGTAGCCCGCTGAGACGACGTACCGCGTCGCTCAGGGACAGGCGCTGCTCCTGGCGGCTATAGCGGCCGAGTACCCGTGCGAAAGTACCGTAGGCACGCGGATGCACGACTTTGCTGAGATCATCGCCGGCGGCTGAATAAGTGCCCGCATCCGAGCCGAAGCTCACCCAGGGTAGGGCCATCTTGCGGGCCACATTCTCCTCGGACATGAGGAAGTAGATCGCGTCGACGCGCGAGTGGTCTTCGACAATGAGATCCAGCACGGTCTCTTCCGGCGACTGCTTGCGCTCCTTTGCCACATCGGCGAGCGTGCGTCCGGCGTAGTGCGCAAGCGCGGGCTTGTCGAAACCGCTCAGTAGCACGCCCTCCGCCCCCGCAGCGAGCAGCAGGTTCTCCCACGCATCCTGCTGTGCGCGCATTTCCGCAAGTATGCGTTCGCGCAGCAGCGGATCGACCAGGCGAGCCACACGTGCGTCGATGCCGCCTTCCCCAGTCCAGGGCGGCAGTGATGCGCTCAGGCCCGTGGCGCCGGCGGGGTAGGTGTAGATGTTGGCGCCCACGTCGATACCGGCGGCCCGGGCGGCTTCTATCTGCGCTATCACCCTATCGAAGCTGTCCCAGTTGTCGCGACCGGCCACCTTGAGATGGTAGATCTCGGCGCGCACATCGGCCTCCCGGGCGATGCGCAGCAGTTCCTCAATCGCCTGCGGGAGCCGCTTGCCCTCGCTGCGCAGGTGCGAGATATACAGGCCATCATATTCAGCGACAGCCTGTGCCAGGGCGATGAGTTCCTCGGTGCTGGCGAAGAACGCCGGCGGATAGATCAGCGAACTGCCAAGGCCCATTGCGCCCTCGCGCATGGCCTGTCGCGCAAGCTCCTGCATGCGGGCGAGTTCCTGTGCGCTGGGGGCACGGTTCTGCATACCGATCTCGTGGATGCGCAGGGTTGTGGCGCCGACGAAGGAGGCCACATTGGGTGCGACCCCCCGATCCTCGAGTTGCTGCAGGTACTCCCCCAGGGATCGCCAGGGCGGGAACTCGCCGGCTTGCAGATTGAGGTCGCGGGCGGTGGAACTGTCCAGTCCGGTGGGTGGTACCGGGCCCATACTCCAGCCCTCGCCAAAAACCTCAAGGGTGACCCCCTGGGAAATATCGCTGATGCCGCGCCCGTCCTCGCGCAGGCTCTGTACCGCCCAGCTAAGCATATTGATAAACCCTGGGCTCACCGCCATCTCACGCGCGTCAATGCGCTGACGGGCCGTGGCATCACTGAGGTCGCCGATGCTGGCGATGCGGTCACCGCGAATGCCGATATCCTGACGCTGTCCGGCGCCCCCGCTGCCATCGTAAACCGTGCCACCGATGATCAGTGTGTCGTAAACCCGGGTATCTGTTGGTCCCGCGCCGTTCGTACAGGCGAGGAGTAAAGAGCAGAGCATAAGCGCCAGTAGAAGACGCGGCACGGGCGGGCGGGGGATGCGTGGCATGGGGGAATCCTGCGACAACGGTCCAGCTTACCTTGCATTCCGCGCGGTCCACTGTCCAGTGCTTGCGCCGCGCCCGTCTTTGCGTAGCATGGCGTGATTGCATCTCGGGGAAAATCCGCTTGACGGACGAGGAAGACTGGAAGACGCGCTACCTCAAGGAGGCCACCAGCTGGGAGTCAACGGACCAGTTGCTGCGCAAGACCATAGCGCGTCTGTCTATCGCCGCGGAAGGTGCGTCGGCGGATCTCGATGCGCTACTGGCTAGTATCCAGGGGCATGCGCGTGCGGGGGAGGACCGGGCTCTGGAAGCGGATCTCAATGAGCTCACGCGGCAGATTCGGCGCATGGACGACAGTCTGGCAGCACAATCGGCCGCGAAGCTTGCGATGCCCGTTGCGACGCCCACGACCCTATTGCAGCAGTCTGAGCGAGATTATTGTGAGGCGTTGCTGGACGCTCTCAGTGTCAGCCACGAGCGACGCGGGGCCCTGCAGGCATTCCGCCAGCGCCTTCCCGATCTGCAGCCTGAGCACTGCTTGGCGCAACTCGCCGCGCAGATCAGCAGCTTACTGCAGACGCCTCGCGCAAAGTCCGCCGATGGGGACGTACGCGAGCTGCTGCTCGCCTTGGTTGATGAGGTAGCTGTTGCTCAGCCGGCGGCCGACGGCCTGATGATCCTGCGCGAAACCCTGGAGCGCGGTGAGGGTGGCGACTGGCGCCGCGTTCTCGAGCGTGTCATTGCCGAGATTCGCTCGCTGATACAACGCATAAGTAGTGACAAGCAGGCGCTTGAGGAGCTGATGCAGGAGGTCAGCAGTGAACTGGGCGATATCAACCTGGTGCTTGGCGATGATTGCAGTGGTTTGAGCGAGGGCCGGGAACAGTCTCTGGCGCTACACGACATCATTCATGATGGGGTGCAGCGCATTCAGACGCACATCGATACGGAGTTTGATGTGGAGCGCCTGAAGGCGGGTGTTAACCGGTCCGTGGAGGGCATCCGCGCCGGCATCGCCGACTTCATTGACAAAGATGCCCGGCGCTTGACACAGGCCGAAGCGCGCAACGAGGAGCTCCAGCAGCGCATTACGCGCATGGAGCAAGAGACCGAACAGCTGAACACCAAGCTCAGCAGGAATCGGAAAAAACTCATGTACGACAGCCTCACAGGAGTGCGCAGCCGCTTGTCCTATGACGAGATGCTGGCCCAGGAGCTGACGCGCTACGCCCGCTATAAAGAGCCCTTGTGTCTGGCCGTACTGGATATTGATCACTTTAAGGTCGTCAATGACAGCTTCGGCCACGCGGCCGGCGACAAGGCGCTGAAACTGGTGGCCGGTATGATCGACGATCACAGCCGGGACACGGATTCGGTGTTTCGCGTAGGTGGTGAGGAGTTTGTACTCATGTTACCGCGCACGGATCTGGCGAGCGGGGTGCCGCTGGTGGAGTTCATTCGACAATCTGTAGGCAACAGCGGCTTTCACTTTGAGAACAAGCCGGTGGCGATCACCATGAGTGCCGGAGCGACCGCGCTGCGCGATGACGACACCGCGGAAACGCTTTTTTCCCGCGCCGATGACGCCATGTACCGGGCCAAGAAGAGCGGGAGGGACCGCCTTGTCAGCCTTGACTGAGGCTTGCTGGGCCGCCGAGGGTCTGTGGAACTGAGCATAATGAATGCGAGCGAATAAGGAGTCCAGGCGTGGCAGCAATTGCACAAGCACTAGAGCTTCCCTGCGGGGTGAGCATCCCCAACCGGCTGGCCAAGGCCGCGATGACCGAGGGGCTGGCGAGTGTCGCCGGCGTTCCCACGACAGCACTTGAGCGGCTCTATGGCATCTGGGCTGAGGGGGGCGCCGGCTTACTGATTACTGGCAACGTGATGATTGACGCGGACCATCTCGAGCGCCCGGGTAACGTCGTGATCGACCGGGAGCCCGACGCCACCCTGCGCGACGCGCTCGCCGCCTGGGCCACAGCGGCGACCTCGGCGGGCAATCAGGCCTGGGTGCAGTTGAGCCACTCCGGGCGGCAGACGCAGAAGAACGTCAATACGCATCCCAAAGCGCCGTCGGCGGTCAAGCTGGGGCTGCCCGGCGGGCAGTTCGGTGAGCCGATAGCACTTGCCGTGGAAGAGATTGCCGACATCGTCCAGCGTTTCGCCGTGGCCGCCGCAGCGGTAAAGGCGGCCGGCTTTACCGGAGTGCAGATACATGCCGCGCACGGTTATCTCCTTTCACAGTTCCTCAGTCCGCGGAGTAATCTGCGGGAGGACGCCTACGGTGGTGAACTGGCTAATCGCGCGCGCCTGCTACTGGATATCGTGGATGCAACCCGGGCAGCGGTAGGCCCGGGGTTTCCCGTTGCGGTAAAGCTCAACAGCGCAGATTTTCAAAAAGGCGGCTTCGTGTTTGAGGATAGCCTGCTGGTCGCCGGGTGGCTGCAGGAGCACACGGTAGATCTTATTGAAATTTCCGGTGGCACCTACGAACAGCCGAAGCTCTTGGGCCTGGAGGGCGTGGAGCCTGAGGAGCCGCAGCATGTCGCGCAGTCGACGCTGCGCCGGGAAGCCTATTTCGTCGATTTTGCCCTGGCCATGCGCGAGACCGTGTCCATCCCGCTGATGGTTACCGGAGGCTTTCGCAGTCGCGCCGCGATGGAGCAGGCGCTCGAGGAGGGCGGCGCTTCGATGGTGGGTCTGGGCAGGCCCTTGTGCGTGCAGACCGATGGACCGAAACGCCTGCTCGAGGGTGCGGACTCGCTGCCCAGCCATGAGGCGGAACTGGCACTGTTGCCGGCCTGGTTGTCCTGGCTGAATCGCTTCTCGATTATCCGCACCCTGAGCGGCTTCGCCCTGCAGTTCTGGTTCTATGCACAGCTGGATTCTCTCGGGCACACGGGGGCCACCGAGGATGGCCTTTCCGTATTCACCGCAGCCAACCGCTTACAGGGTCAGCAGAAGCGTTTCCTCAAGGAGCGACAGCGCCAGCGAGGTGCTGCGGGCACCTGAGTCCCCGGCCGCTCCAGCGGATCAATCGATCATCTCAAGATCCATCCACACCAGTCGGTGATCGGAGGATGCGCTGCGCTTCTTCACCAGTCGGAACAGCGGGTCATCGGGTGTAGGCCAGAACACACCGGCGTCGATAACGCGCCAGCCGGCCTTACTCGGGATCACATAGTCGGCGCGCATGCCCCAGCTGGCCGTGTGCGTCGGGCTGAGCGTACTGTCGGCCCGGTTGGCGCGTCCGCCGTCACTGGTTGGCAAAAGCCCCCGGCGCACTTTCTCGTGTCCCAGGAGCGCGGCGATGCCCTCGCGTCGCGCGTCGCCTTCTTCCATGGAGGCGTTGAGGTCACCGAGGATCACGAAACGCTCGCTGCGAAGACCGCCCATGCGGTCGCCATCGTCGCGAATATAGCCAGGGGTATCGCCGTCGCTGATGTAATCCGCCCAGAAACGAATCTCGTCGTGATTGCGGCGCCCGTTGCGGTCTTCGGGCCCGTCAAACACAGGCGGTGTCGGGTGGCTGGCGAGAATGTGCAGGGTGCGTCCGTTGATGCTAACGGGCACATCCCAGTGTGACTTCGAGGACAGGCGCAGTTTTTCCTGAACCGCAGGGGGATACCAGAGCTCGCCGTTTTCCGTGCGCATGTCCTCCATCAGGTTGTCCGGCATATTCTTCCAGAGGAAACCCTGGAAGCTGCGGATTGCCGTGGTGTCTATGGGATAGCGGCTGAGGAGCAGCATGCCGTACTGCCCGGGATACAGTCCGTAGCCGAAGGCATCGTTGCCGGTGCCGGAGGCCTTGCCATCGCGATCCAGATCCATTCCTGAATCCACTCCGGTGTTGACCGGGCCCTGATAGAAATAGGGGTAGTCGATGGGCTCTGTCCCGGCCTGGGGCTGCGTGAGGTAACGCTCCAGAAAGGGTCTGACGCCCTTGTCGCTGTCCGGGTGGTAGTCGAACTCGTTGAGCAGGATGACATCGGGTCTGACCCGCTGGATGATTTCGGCAATATTGGCAATCTGCGGATGTTCGCTGTTGCTCAGGGCCGCGGGCAGTTCATGACCGCTGGGGCTAACGCCTTTTCCCACATAATTACCGCCCTCCATGCTGACATTAAAGGTGGCGACCCGCAGAACGTGGCGGGCGCTATCCGCGACTACCGGCATGGCAAGGCTGCAGCCAGTGAAGGCCAGGGCCAGGAGGAGGCGGATGCCAGACGATGGACCGGGCCGTTGGCTACAGCCGCGGGTGCGCTCGGGTGCGTGTGTGCAAGATTTGGGAGAGAGCATGTGGTCTCCATGAATTGGGCTCGCGCTGCGGAAAAAGGCGGCTACGGTAGCATGCGCTTCGCCGGAGGTGCAGTTGGTGCGGAATCTGGGCAACGCATGGCTTACACTATCGTCGTCCCAGCCCTGCGCCAGGGCTAGATCTGCCCGGAGTGATGAACTATATGAGCTTTGAAACCAAGGCGCTGCGCGGATTATTCGGCCGCGATCTGATGGATCTTTTTATCCGCATGGGCCTCGTCGCCTTTGCGGTTTATGCCTGCGCGGTGATTTTCGCGCCGTTTATGTCGATCATGATGTGGGCGCTTATTTTGGCGGTGTCGCTGTACCCGCTAATGCAAGCGCTTCGAGCCCGTACGGGCTGGTCTCCCGGGCGCAGCGCCACAGTATTGGTGCTTGTGGGCCTGCTGCTTATTGGCGTTCCCACGGTCATGCTCGGGAGCTCCTTTGCCACGCATATTTTCGATGCGGTGGGCAATTTCGACGCCAACGAAGTCACAATTTCCGCGCCCGGGGAGGCCGTTCGCGACTGGCCCGTGGTCGGCGAGCGTGTCTACGCGGCCTGGTCAGCGGCACATACGGATCTGCCGGCGTTCATCGAGGAACTGCAGCCGCAGCTCGGCAATTTCGGTCGCGCCGCAATCAAGACCGCCGCCAGCACGGCCGCTACCCTGCTGTTCTTTTTCAGCGCCTTGATCATCGCCGGGATCATGATGGGCTACGGGGAGTCCGGTGCAGCCGCGATGGGGCGCATCTTCCGGCGTATCGCCGGGGAGGAGAAAGGCGCTTCGCTGCACCGTCTTGCAACGCTCACCGTGCGCTCGGTAGCTACAGGCGTGGTTGGGGTGGCCTTTATTCAGGCGCTGCTGCTCGGGGTTGGCTTTATGCTCGCGGGTATTCCGGCCGCGGGACTCCTGGCGCTGGTTGTGCTGGTAATTGGCATTCTCCAGCTCCCGGCGCTCATCGTGTCGATCCCGGCCATTGCCTTTGTCTGGGGAATGGGTGACAGCGGGACCTTGATGCAAGTTGTGCTGACCGTGTATTTCATCGTGGCGGGCGCGGCGGATAACGTGTTGAAGCCCATGCTCCTCGGACGCGGGGTGGATGTGCCCATGCCGATTGTCCTTCTCGGTGCCCTCGGCGGTATGGTCGGCGCGGGGATCGTCGGACTCTTCGTCGGGGCCGTGGTACTCAGCGTTGGCTACGAGCTGTTCATGGGTTGGGTCGATCAGGTACCGCCGGCGGATGATTCTGAGGCAGGCGAGGCCGGCGATGCGGCGGAGTCTCCTGCGGCTTGAGCGGGTTCGCCTCCAGTTATTCACCGCTGTTCGGTTCGCGCTGCGCTCTGCTCCTTGGCGCGGTGCTGCTGCTTGGGGCGTGCACAACACTGGGACCGGAGTTTCAGGAGCCCTCACCGGAGTGGCTGTCGGCCTGGCAACCGGATCTCTACGGGCAGTTGCAGTCATCTGCGTCCGGGGAGCCTGCGGACCTCAGTGATTGGTGGCTGCGCTTTAAGGATCCGGCCCTGGAGCGATTGGTGCAGGCCGTGCTGGCAGAGAACAAATCGCTGCAAATTGCCGGGTTGCGGGTGCTTGAGGCGCGCGCTCGCCTGGGCGGCGCCGAGGCACTGCGCCTGCCGCAATTACAGCAGTTCGGTGCTTCTGCGGCCTACCTGCGCAAGCGCCAGAGCGATGGTCTTTTACCCGCCAGCGACAACAGCCTTGGGAGCTATAGCGCGTCGTTCAGCCTCGGCTGGGAAGTCGATTTCTGGGGGCGTTTTCGTCGTGGGATAGAGTCCGCGGACGCTGCCTTTCTAAGCTCGGTGGCAAATCAACACGATCTTCAGGTGTTGCTTATCGCGCAGACGGCGGACCTGTATTTCGCCTGGCGCACCACCGGTTTACGCATCGGCATCGCGCGGAAAAATGCGGATATTCAAAAGCGCAGCTTCGATATCACCCGGCAACTGTTCGACCAGGGCCAGGAGTCGGAGCTGGATCTGCAGCAGGCCCGGACCCAGTACCTCGCAACCTTGGCGAGCATCCCGGATCTGGAGCGCATTCTCATACAGCAACGCAATGCACTGGCGCTGCTGCTGGCCAGGGGGCCCGGACCACTGGCCGAGCTGTCTGCGGACGCCGGCGCGCTTCCGGCGGTAGATCCGGTTGTGCTCCGGGATATTCCCGCGCAGTTGATATTGCGGCGCCCGGATGTTCGTGCCAGCGCCTGGCAGGCGGCGGCGCAGTCGGCGCAGATTGGCATCGCCAACGCGGAGCTTTACCCGAGCATTTCCCTCTTCGGCAGCTTTGGTTGGAGCGGTGACAGCCTCAGCGTGACGCGCGACGGCACCAGCTTCGCAGCGGGGCCCGGGATCAGCTGGAACATTTTCGACTACGGGCGCATCCGCTCCAACATCCGCGTGCAGGATGCGCGCTTCCAGCAGGCTCTGGGGGCTTTTGACAATACGGTTTTGCAGGCGGCGCGGGAGATCGACGATGCGGCTGTGGCGGTTATAAAGACCGCCGAGCGCAAGCAGTATCTGGGGGAGTCGCGCAGCGCCGCAGAGCGGGCCCTGGAGTTGGCCAACCGGCGTTATCGAGAAGGATATGCTGATTTTCAGCGGGTTCTGGATGCGCAGCGCGCGCTCTTTTCCCAGGCCGAGAAGGAACTTGTTAACGAGGGTGCGCACGTCTCTGCTGTTATCG
>JBLIIW010000062.1:0-19224 GCA_047635315.1 Halieaceae bacterium
CAGAGGCGACAATGTATGCCTCCAGGCATTGCACCGAACAACAGCGAACAACAGCGAACAACAGCGAACACGTATTCAGAATTGATCGAAAGCGCAGCGGTCGCACCTGGGCGCGACCGCAGAACTTGCCATTTTCGTTCTTCCTTTCCCTGCGAGGTCTTCACTTCCCTCATGCATCTTAGGGTTGTGCTGAATGTACTTCGCTTCGTTGACGGCCGCGGAGGCGTCCCTGGTTTCGATACCTTTTAGAGGTTTCTGAATCAGATCTGGTTTCGATGCCACGCTATCAACCTCTGATCTTTCTATCGTTTTAGGCCATCCGATTGCAAGGGCGCAATAGCAGTCATCCGCAGGACAATGCAGACGTTGTGCTTGAGTCAACTAGACTCTTCCAAGAAAGTAAAACCAACTTCCGCTCTAAGTATAAAGCGCCAGTTCGACGGATCAGAACAAAAGTTTTAAAAGTCCGCAACTCGGTCATAGCTCCTCCAAAATTTGCTGCGCCCACATCGAATGGCCACTCTTATGACTGCCTTGCAGCACGGTTCTCGGATCGGCCTGAATAATCAGTTTGCTGCGGAAGCGAAGAGCGCGATCTCAATCAGGCCGCTCTGGGCAGCTCAGAGCAGACGAAGTGCCTGTCTCTACAAAACTGAAAGTACCCGCCCAGCGCGAACGAAGCTAGCCCTTGACGCACTCTGAGCAGGGCAGGCTTTGGGCGTGCACGGTGGCGTTCCTGAAGCCTTGACCACACACGGATTTCCTGTGATTGTTTGCGTCATCAAAAATATTCGTAGGCGCGTACAAAAGGGTGCACTCATGACAGAAAAAGACAGCAACAGACTCCTATTAGAGTTGGAAAAAATCCGACGTGATGTCAATCGTGAAATCATGAATCCATCCATACCAGAGCTGAGCGTCGATTCCATACAACCGGTGATCACCATGGCGGCTCGAGCTCGACTTTCC
The DNA here is from genome assembly GCA_047635315.1 of Halieaceae bacterium. GTDB lineage: Bacteria > Pseudomonadota > Gammaproteobacteria > Pseudomonadales > Halieaceae > Congregibacter. Next base: position 970 of record JBLIIW010000062.1, read on the forward strand.
TATCTTCAGGAGTTAATTGAGATCGCAAAAATATCGCCCGACACGCCATCCCATGAGCAGATAGCCATGCTGGCGCGTCGGCGTGAGGCCTACGACGAACTACGAGCAGCGGTTAACGCCTTGGAAACAGCAATCAATCGAGGCTATCTCGACGTCATTGGCGCCTGATATGAGTGACACCATGCATCCACAATTTGCCCATCTCTTTGAGCCGCTGGATCTTGGTTTTACCCAACTTAAGAACCGCATCTTGATGAGGCCTATGCATGGAGATGGGCCCCGCAGGCTTTGAGCGGATGGCTAGCGCCGGTTTGTGTCTGCCTACCTGCATGGGGCGGCGTAGATTGCAGCTGTAGCCAAAACCCATTTCACCCCCCTCCCAGATGGCACCGCTAATACCGAGCTTTTCCATGAAGCGCCAGCTGGCGAGCGCGACATTGGCAACCAGAAAAGCGGCGTGCTGGAATGCGGAATAGGCACGCATATAGGCCTGGGGCATATCCTTGACCACATAGCGATTGATCCACCCGCCTGTGGGCATGATGACGGCCTTCGCCCTGATCGCGTGGTTTTGCTCATCTTTACGGTATAGCAGGTCGACAGCGTCATGGTGTTCGTCCCTGTGCCTGATGCTGAAGACCGTTGCGTTCAGTATCATTTGCAGTGCCTCGCCCGGTCGATCCAGGGCGGGCAGGTTGATGCGGCCGGTGATAATGTCAGCAAAGCTGTTGTCGCCCTCTATGGCATCGGGTAGCAGGCTCTTCAGGAAGTAGCGTGCGTAGCCGGAATTTCCATCCGGGAAAGAATGGCGCCGGAGGGGTTCTGGAGGCACATCGCTAAGTCCCGGCATCGGCAACTGGTAGGCCACATAAGCAGAGATTGCGTCACTGCCCAATCCGGCGGCGGAGGCGAGGAAAAGGTCGGCCGCGGCGCTGCACTCTGCCGGCATCTTCAATACGCCTTCCAGAGACGCTTTAATGCCGCAACCGACGATCACCAGGTAGTATTCCTCGATCGAGCGGATATCCGTGGGAGCTTTGTTGAATAGTCCGCTTCGGATCTGGTGCGCCGTGCTGACCAACTCCGGGGTGTTGCCGTGGGAGAGGTGGGAATTTCCCACACCGCCGTAGCCGTACCAGTCAGCGCCGAGGGTCGCCAGTGGCAAGGCGCAACCCGTAGCGCCGCCCGCCACGCGGTCTTTTTTCGCAGGGAAGAGTGCACGGTAGCTGAATTTGCGTTATCACCGTTCAACGAGAAGATACGCCAGTGAAATACAGATTGGCATAGGCTCGCTTGTATTCCATCTCGGGAGTGGGCGGAATTGATCTGTGAGGAGACCGACAGGAGCATAGTGTTGACGGGATTGGTGACGATTGAGCGTCACTTTCAGGCAAAGCGCCGAGGCGGTACGAGTGAATTCTCCCCCAACACCCCCTTTAAATTGCTTATACTTCCGCACCTACCGGAGATATTTAATGACTGAATCAAAACAACAACCGGGGGCTGCGGGACCGTCGCTGGCCAGCCGGCGAGAGTTGCTGATCGCTGGATTGGCAGGAATCGGCGCTTCGTTGGCGTCGGCGCCTGCCTTCTCGGCGCAACCCACACTACCGGTGGTGCCCGCGCCCGCGGAACACAAGGTGGCAAAGGTTCGCTCGGAATTCCTGCACTTCGATGACCCGGTAGCCAAGCTGCACGCGCACCTGCGTCTGGAGCGTACGCTGGCGGAGGAGAGCACCACGCTCACCTGGTACCACTGGGTGTTGTTTATGGTGCCGAAGGTGAAAGCGCCGATACCCCTGCTGCGTTACGAAGGCATCGAATACAGCCTGCTCAGGCATCTGGGTAACAACAACTTCAGGCTGCAGGCACACAATCTGTCCTACGCCCGTGATCTGCATACGGGTGAATTCACCAACGAAGTAGTGAATCCGATTACCGGTGAGAAGCTGGAGGTCGAGCCGTCAATACTCACCACGGACCCGGGTACTGTTCACAACCCCAAAGGCTTTCGGAATGTAAATGGCGACGGCACCTATCAGGAGCGCTATGCAATGTTCCGCCTTGAGGATGAACTCCTCAAGCTGGACAGTGTCCGCGGCGCGCCGCCGGAGATGCCGACCACGCACCAGGAGAACTCCTGTGCCTGGTGCCCCTTTGATGAGTTTACGAATCCCAATATTGCGTCCCTGTCCCAGCACTTTGTAGGGACCTACATGTACGACTATCCAAAGTGGATCAAGATGGGTGAGCGCCCCGGACACTTGATGAGCATGTTCGACGGCAAGAAAATCTCGTCTACAGAAGAGTTGCCCGATGAATTTCTGGACCGCGCACGTCGCGAGCATCCGGAACTGTTGCTTCCCCGCTGGCAGGATTTTGACAGGCCCCTGTCCTTCAAACTCTAGGAGTTATTGATGATCAAGCGACGGAAGTTTTGCGAGTCCGCGATGTCTGCGGCGATACTCGCCGGTGCGACAGCGCTGCCGTCCATGTCGTTGCACGCGAAGACGCTGGACCCGAACAATGGTCCGGATCTTATGCACGCTTTTCGCAAGATGCGCTATGTGGATGGCTCCGGCATGTCCATTGGCTGGCTACGCGCCAAGCGCTTTGCGGTCTCGCAGGGACGTATAGAGCCCATGTGCGGCATGCTCGCGGCGGCGTTTTCGCAGGTCCGTAAAGCCAGCGACGACCTCATCGAGGTGGTGACCATGGAAGTCACGCACTACACGGATTTTGAAAGCGGCGAATTACTCGAGACCCTGGTCATGCCCTTTACCGGGAAAGAGGTTGTTGTACCGCCTTTTCGTTCTGGTCCCGCCCTGTCGCGCACTGCCCTACTGCTAAATGAGCGTGAGACCTACGCGCCACGTAAAAATAGCGAGCAGGGTGCTTTTGCGCCGGCTGGGGAGGTGCTTATGACCAAATCCCTAGAACTCGACAGAATTGAGGGCGGCGACTTGTACCTGCGTCACGAAGAGTTTGGTCGCGTCTACCCGGAGGATGCGGTGCAACCTTCGCTGTTCTACCGTGAGTCCACTCTGTGGTCGGCGCCCCTGGACGAGGCCCTGGATTCAGCGCGTCCGCAGGTGGATTCCACCGTGTTCTACACCGCCATGACCAGCTGGCGGCCCTGGATGAAGGTGGGCGATCTGTCAGGGCACACCGCATCCAACGGTATTGGGCACCGCGCTCGCACTATTGATGATTTACCCGACGATTTTCTTCGCTTTACCCGGCAAGCTCACCCCGGCGTGCTCGAGAACGCATCGACCATGCTCGATACATTTGAGGGTTCAGCGCAGTAGTTAACTGCGATGACCCTCGCTTGGTACCAGGAGCACGCGGGCAGCTTTGGCGTACTTGGCTGAAATCAGCCCTAATCTAGCCGATCAGATGGAACTGACTGTCCATGCCTTGATTGCGGACAGGAATGATTTTCTGGTAGGCCTCGGATTCGTACCAGGCGACGGCGCTGTCTCGGTCGGGAAACTGAATAACGACTTTGATTTGGAATGCAGATTCACCGTGTAGTGACTCGATCGGGCCCTTGGCGATAAACTCGCCATTGAAAGGTGCCAGTGTATCTGCAGCCATCGAACTATAGCTGCTCAGCTTGTCTTTATCCGTAGGGGTTAGGTCAACAATAATTAGTGCGGTCATGGTGTCTATTTCCTTTGATTGCTTGAGTACTCTATGTTGAGCTTACAGAAAGGCTTCTGGTGCGTACATTCTCTAAGGCCGCCAATTTTCTCTCGTTGGAACCACCTCCTTCACGCACCAGCGCCAAGGTCGTGGCGTGCAGCATTTGGCGCTCGTTGCTGCGCATTCCCGGCCGGTTCCGCCAAGATCCAGTAATCGCTGGATCAGTTGCGGTGGGTCCGTCAGAGTTATCGCGTGTATAGAGGATCAGGAAAGCCCTACCCAGCCGCTTTTGATACCACCAACCAGGGCGCCGCCTGCCACGCAGTCTTTTTTCGCCTGGAAGGGCGCGCGGTAGCAGAATTTGCGTTATCACCGTTCAACCATAAGGGACACCAGTGAAATACAGTTTGGTATGGGCTCGCTTATATTCTATCCCGGGAGTGGGCGAAATTGATCTGTGAGGAGACCGACAGGAGCACCGTGTTGAGGAGATTGATGACGATTGAGCGTCATTTTCAGGCACAGCGCCGGGGGGCCGCACGCAGTTCCCTGCCACGGGGGTTGTCGGCACCATGAGGAGCTGTCTGTGAGCGTTTCACCCCATGACCCCGTCTATGACTGGCTGGCCTACCACGCCAGAACCAGTCCGGACCGCCGTGCACTGGTTGATATGGCAACGGGGCGGTCTTTTTCTTACGGGGAATTCAACGACCGAGCCACGCGCCTGGCAACGGGCCTTCGAGACAGCTACGACGTTGCGCGGGGCGACCGCGTTGCGACGCTCGCGCATAACAGCTCAGACATGTTTGAGGTGCTCTTTGCCTGCTGGAAGCTGGGCGCCATCTTTACGCCCCTTAACTGGCGTCTGCATGCGCGGGAGCTGGCGCAGGTGCTGGAGCATGCATCGCCGGTGGTCATTGTCTGCGACGATGCTTTGCGGTCTTCCATAGTCGAGAGCTCCATCGCTGTCCTTGCGCGCGGCGATGATGCGAACGTGGGATACGAGCGCCTGATTGCAGACTCTGGCACCCACGTGGTGATGCCGCCGGATCTGACCTATGACGATGTCCACTCCATTCTTTACACCTCGGGCACGACCGGCAAACCAAAGGGAGCCATCTACACGCATCGCATGGCGATGAATACGGTGTTGAGTTCGGCAACTCACGGGGGCCTGGATCGTAATAGTCACACGCTGGTGTTTGCACCGCTGTTTCATGCTGCGCCGCTCTATGCGGGTGGCGTTCCACTGTTTCATTTCGGCGGCACGGTATTTGTCATGCCCGGGTGGGACGCGTCGGCCTGCCTTAAGTACATCTGCGACCCCCATATGGGCATCACGCATTTCAATGGTGTGCCAACAAATTTCATCACGATGCAGGAGCTGCCGGAATTCGAGACCGCAGCCTTCCCTACGGTGAGGATGTTTGGCATCGGTAGCGCGCCCATTTCCCTCGATCTCCTCGAGCGGTGGCAGGCCAAGGGCGCCCTGCTCACGCAGTCCTATGGTATGACGGAGGCCTTCAGTGTGACGCTGACGTCGCTGGACACCACGGAGGCACGGTCGCAGGTGGGAACGGCGGGACGACCGATGCTACATGTGGAATTGCGGGTGGCATCGGCAGATGGTGCAGAGAAACCGACTGGCGAGGTAGGCGAGATTCACGTTCGCGGGCCCGGTGTGATTCCCGGCTACTATCGTGAGCCCGAACTTAGCAAAGCGGCGTTTTTTGCTGATGGCTGGTTTCGCACGGGCGATGCCGGGCGCATCAATGCCGACGGTACCCTCACGGTGGTGGATCGCATCAAGGACATGTTCATCTCTGGCGGGGAGAACATCTATCCTTCAGAGATCGAAGACGTTCTCGCAAAACTGGATGCCGTTAGCCAGGTGGCGGTTATCGGTATACCCCATGCAAAGTGGGGGGAGGCAGGACTGGCCTTGATTGTCCTGCGACCCGGTAGCCAAATGTGCGAGGCGGAGGCGCTGGAAGCCTGTGGCAACAGCCTTGCACGCTACAAGATCCCCAAGCGGGTGCTGTTTATTGAAAGTCTGCCCCTGAGCCCCCAGGGGAAGGTGCTGAAGCGGGAGCTTCGCGGCACTTACCAGCGCCAGTCTGAGAGTCTGTTCGAAAATCGTTGAGTTATTACACACCCGGTGGCGCGAACGTGGTGTCGCAATCGCGGTATGGCAAAAAGGGTGTCGCAGAACGCGGCGCTGATTAGAGGCAGCATTATGAGTTCAGAAATTCGCAGGCGAATAGAGGCCATTAAAAGCGGACTGTCATTGCCGTTGATAGCCGCGCCGATGTTCCTGGTCTCGAGTCCGGCCATGGTCATTGAGAGCTGCAAGGCCGGCATTATCGGGTCTTTTCCCAGCCTCAATGCCAGAAGTATTGAGGACCTGGATGCCTGGCTTGCGTCGATTACCGCAACGCTCGCCGACGCCGCTGTCAGCACCCCCTGGGCTATCAACCTTATTGTTCATCGGTCTAACGAGCGCTTCGCCCAGGACCTGGACCTGACCGTGAAGTATCAGGCACCGATTGTTATCTCTGCCCTTGGCAGCCCGCGTTCTTTGACGGAGGCGGTCCATTCCTATGGCGGCCTGGTTTTCGCTGACGTCAATTCCGTGGCCTTGGCGCGCAAAGCCGTTGATGCCGGTGCCGACGGCTTGATCCTGGTGGCGTCGGGTTCCGGGGGGCATACGGGTCAGATGACGGGCTTCAGTTTTGTGCCTGCGATTCGCGAATTTTTCGATGGCCCCATTGTGCTGGCCGGCGGTATTGTCGATGGTCGCGGCGTCCGTGCGGTGGAAGTGCTGGGCGCTGATCTTGCCTACATGGGCACCCGTTTCATCGCCACGGAAGAAAGTCTGGCCAGCGATGCTTATTGCCAAATGCTGATTGATGGAAGCATCGACGACATCGTCCTGTCGCCGTTCTTCACCGGCGTGCCCGCAAACTATCTGCTGCCATCCATCCTCCAGGCGGGCATTGATCCTGTGGAGCTTAGGAAAACCAACCCGGAAATCAGTTTTGATAATCCCGATGCACGAGCAAAGGCCTGGAAAGACATTTGGTCTGCGGGCCAGGGTGTCGGAGCCATCCACTCGGTACAAAAAATCTCGGACCTGGTGGCGGAACTGAAGAAAGACTATGACGCAGTTGCCTGAGTGATTTTGCGCTGCGCCTCAATGGAGTGAGTGTGGTCGAGTTTGAACGACTGGCAGTTCGTGGATCCAACTGTGAACTCTCGGCGGTGGATTTTGGTGGTCGGGGCAAGCCCGATCTGATCGTGTTGCACGGTACTCATGATCATGCTCTGGGTTTGTATCCGGCCATCGCAGAGCTGCTGGATGACTATCATGTGGTCGGCCTGGATCTGCGCGGCCACGGTCACAGTGAGAAGCCCGGGAACTACACCATGCTTGCCATGGTGGCGGACCTCCGAGCCCTGGTTGATGGGCTGGGCCTGATCCGTCCGACATTGGTGGTGCACAGCCTTGGCGGGCCTATCGCGGCTCGCTACGCGGCCATCTATCCTGATGACGTGTCAGCGCTGGTGATGCTCGATGGCATGGGGCCACCCCGCTTAAGCGAGGCGCCCTTGGCGTTGGCCGCTGGCCTGCGTTCTGGTGTTGATGGTGCATTGCGCCCTACCAGCGAAGCGCGGCGCATGGCTGACCGCGACGCTGCGCTGGCGCGCTTCCGGTCCAATTACCCGGCATTGGATGCCGAATGCGCAGCACTCATTGTGGACAACGGAATTGCAGATCATCCCAAGGGCGGTGTGCGTTGGCGCTTTGATCCGGCAATAAACCTTATTTTTCACACCTTTTCGGATCGTGACGCCCAGGCCATGGTCTCGTTGATCGAGTGCCCGGTCCTGCTTGTCAGCGGTGATGGCGCCCTGGATTTCTGGCGGCGTATGGGGCTGGCCGGGGACCTGGATGAGGCGGCGTTTGAAGCCGAACAGGGTCGCCGCTGCGCCTTGTTTGCGAATGCCCGGCGCGGCCTCGTGGCAGGCGCCGGCCATATGCTGCACTACGATCAGCCAGTGGCAGTGCGGGGACTGTTACGCGATTTTCTGCTGGCCTAGGCCGATACGCTGCCGTCATATTATTCCGAAACCCAGTCCGCTCGTGCCACACTGCCACGATAGGCGCGCAGGCCAACGGCAATAAGCACGGTGCCGGCCACCCCCATCACGAGTGTAACCCGCGCCATGGAATGGTGAATCCTGAGCGGATCGGCGAAGACATTGTGGTGACTCAGCCGATGGCGAAAGGCCCCAGCCCGGCGCCGCCAATGCCAAAAACAAGAATGTAACCGGCGGTGATGGTGCCGCGCATTTGGTTAGGCGTGATCTCGGCGATGGCTACCAGCGCCTCCGCGGGCGGATAATTTGCAAACAGGCCCGCCACCACAAAGGCAATCAGGGCCAGTTCGGGCGTTGGCATGAGTGGGGCCACCGTAGTGCCCAGCGTAAGACCGATGCCCCCAATAAGTACTGTACGCATCACACCATCGGTGAAACCCCGGGCCTTCAGCCAGTTGGTCACGTAACCACTGAAAACAGCGGAGATCACACCGGTCATGCCACCAAAGATGCCGTAGTAGACACTGAAAGTCGGTACGTCCCACTGGTGGATACGGACAAAGAACGTCGGCATCCAGTTGACCCAGCCATAGACGGCTATGGAGATAAACGCGACGCCAAAGTGATGGCAGAGCAGCGTAGTTCGATTGAGCTTCAGGAGCTTCAGGAACGTCATGATGTCTGCGCGACTGGCGTTGGAAGCGCCTTTGGCAAGATCCATGCGCTTCGGCTCGCGCACCGTAAGCGCCATGAGCAGCGCTGGCACCAGGCCCGCCAGGCGCGCCAGGCCGACGATGATAAATACCGCCTGCTAGGCGCGTACCTCACCGAGTAGCGGCATCGTGAAGGTATTGCCTCCGTTGCCGATGCCCGTAAATGCGATCACCGCCCCCCCCCAAGGCATAGGTCAAACCGGCCCCCAGGGCCGTCGACATCATATACACCCCCTAAGCTTTGGGCCGCGCTTTGGGCTCGAAGTAATCGCCGATCAGCGACGTTGCGCAGGGATTCAGTGTTGCCTCGCCAATGCCTACGCCAACGCGAGCGAGGAACAGCCCGCCAAATCCACGTGCCCGTCCACCGGCGGCAGTCATGGGGCTCCAAAGCGTAGCCCCGACCGTCAGCAGCCATTTACGATTGCTACGGTCTGCGGCCAGCCCCAGAGGAAGGCCAAACAGCGTGTAGAAGACCGCGAAGGCCAAGCCCTGTATTACACCCATCTGGGAATCGGACAAGCCCAGGCCAGCCTGGATTGCAGGCGTCAGCAATCCGACGATGATGCGATCCATGAAGCCGAACAAAAAGGCCAGACAGATAATGCTCAGGCAGCGCCATGCGTAGACCGGGGAGGGGTATGCGCGGTTTGCCGTGGTGGCGTTGTCCATCAAACATCCTTTTCCCAATCTGATAAATAGCAGCCAGTGCTAGCTGCTCTCCGGCGCTCAACTATCGACGCTATGCAGGGTGATCTTGTGCTTAACTTTCCTCAGTCACATCTCGCGTTCGAACCTCAATGCTTGCGTGTAGCGTGCGGTGCACAGGACATCGGTCGGCTATTTCCAGCAGGCGCGTGCGCTGTTGCTGATCAAGGTCACCTTTGAGGTAAATGCATCTATCGAGCACTTCTATCTTGGCGGGCTTGTCTTTGCCGTCTTCGCAGTCCGCAGCATGGGAACGGCTGTGGCTGAGCGACACTGATACATCATCCAGCGGGATGCCCTTGCGCTTGGCATACATGCGCAGGGTCACGGCGTTGCAGGTTCCCAATGCCGCCAGCAAGTGCTCCTAGGGGCCTGGTTCGGAATTCAGTCCCCTATGCAAATTAAAGGGGTCAGTACCCATTAACCCAGAGTTCTAGTTAATGTTGCAGCGCGAGACCATCGGCTACCACTAGGTCAAGGCAGTTAGGGGCCCAGGCCAGCAGGTCTGAAACATTCACCAACTGGGTAAAAACGAGGCGTTTCTCACCCTCCCAGCCTGCAAAAAGGCTGAAACCACACTGAGAGATACGGTGAAACGCATACGAGGCCATCAACAAGATGCGCGCCTGTGCAAGCGATCGCCAAGGCCTGCACATGAATTGGTAGAGCCATCACTGAAAGCGTGTTGATCGACCGGCTGACGTATCTCGGTCAATTTGTAGTTCCGCACGGACAAGCGGTGATTTGGGAAAAGGCCACCAATTCTGATCCTGTCTTCGCCTTCGATGCAGATACGAACGGTTGGAGTGAATCCCGAATGCGTCTTGCGTTTTCTGCACCAGAACGAAGGGCGCCGGCGATAGCTTTTACAAGCGTCGCGTCACCGCTGGGAACCGTGACTTCAACCCGTTTGGATCCGCTAACGGCAAGTTTATTACGGTGGCGTACCACTCGGGATTTCGTCCGCTTGGTTGATTTAGTCGGGTCCATGCATCGCTTCAATATCCGGTAACGTATCCGGATTATGTTGAGGTGTCTCTGCTGTCAGTGGACCTGTCCGAGGTGATGCTAGGCAACAAGAAACAAATTGCGACTAAGCGTGGAGATACATCTTCGTGAAAACTCAACTTAGATGTGTCAAAAACGCACGGTTGCGTTCGTGTTCGCTCAGAAATAGTACTTTTCCAGCAAATTCTGAATAAGGTATTTTTCATGGTATCGGCCAAATGCCGAATCATAAGCCACTGAAAATATATCGAAAAATTTACTTAATCATAATCGAGTGGGAGTGAGTGGGGCGCTTCCCGCCAATTGATCTGTGGACGCTTTAGTCTTTTAAAGTTTCAGTAGGCACCTCGCTCGCGCCTGCTCGCATCGTTGCTAGAAGTCGCCTATTGATCTCCTGCTGTTTGGCTAGCGACGTATCCAGACGCGACACGGTTAACAGTACAAACACCGCACCGAGTATGCACAGACCTGCGGAGAAATGACCAAGCGCGGCAACTTTCTCAGCCGGGACAGAGCCGACAGGCGCCCCCACGGGAAAGGCGATTAGATCAAGGAATACACCCGTGAATAACGTCATCAACCCGCCAGCGGCCTTGATAGCAAACATACCGAATCCTCCGATCAGTGCCTGCTGACGACGACCCGTATTCACTTCATGCTCGTCCGCCACGTCAGCAGACAGCGCCCCAATCGCAATGAAATAGACACCCAGCAGCAGGCCGGCGATCAAAAAGATTCCTATGAGGATATAACCTAGTTCACGAGACGCCGGGGGTGGAAGCACGCCGTACATAGGTAGGAGAACGGCTAGTGCCGAGAGCACCGTAAAGCCCGCCATTCCGACCGATATGCACAATTTTCGGTCGATTCGCTTGAATAGGAATGGCAGCATGAAAGAACTGATGCCGGTACCGATGTATTGGGCGGAGACGATCCACTTGGTGAGGTCCGGAGGTGTCTGCCACAGGTAAGTCACGATATGAACCTTCAGCACTGAAATTGAGACTATGGAGAAGAAAACCACGAGAGCCAGAATAAACGACCATCGCACATTTGGGGTGACCGTCATCGCGGAAACGAGCGCCTTGATACCTTCCAGCGGCCCGATTCGGGGCCGAGGTGCATCAGCCTCTAAAGCTTCGATCTCACGTATTGGACCGTAGGTGCCCGCGATGCCGATCAACATGGTGGCAACACAGATTATGCTGAAGGCCACCGCGAAGGGCGGGTAGTTCGCTGGATCGAGTTGACCCGAACTGTACTGTTCGTTCGCGACAAAGAAGTAACTGAAGGCGATCACAGGCAAACTGACGCGTCCCAACGTCAAGCCGAGCGCACCGTAGGCAATGATCTTGGGACGAACAGAAACATCCCGGCTCAACTCGGCGCCGACTGCCCGTATCGGGACTGCAAAGAACGTCATGAAAAACCGGCTCAAAACACCAAAGGTTACTAGCCACGCGAACAAGCCAAGTTGACCGAGACCTTCCGGTGGAGTGAAAAGCGTATAAAAGCAGAGTGCGAACGGCACGGTAGCAAACAACATAAACGAGTGGCGACGCCCAAGAGGAAGGCCTCGCGCCCGATCAGAAAGGAATCCAACATAAGGGTCTGAGATGGCATCGAATACCAGTGCCACAAGCAACGCGAGCCCCGTCAGCGTTCCCGATAGGCCAAGTACCTGAGTGTAGAAGAACAGGATGAAGAGATCCCAGGCGAAGTTCTTGATGTTGTCTGCCACGCAGCCAACACCGAACGCTGCCATTGAATGCCAGGGAACTTCACGCTCCAAACTCGTGTCATCATCAAGCGTTCGCGACTTCAACATGACCTCGTCTACCCCTTACCTTGGAATATTTTCGACAATCTCAAAGGATGCCGGCTAACTTTCCGCTGCCGGGACGGTACAGTAGCAGCGCCCCCGGCCCTAAACACCGCTAATCCCAGCATGTCTCACAATGTGGTTAGATCGCCTTCGACGTCATCGTAGGAATCACGGCGAGCGAGACCGCCCATGGAAGCGCAGTTGCTTGACCTCGGGCAGTTGGATGCGGCACCGTTAGGCAATTGATGAATCTAAATACGCCGGGCCGTTCATGACGAAAGTTAGAATCAGTAAGACAACTATCAAGGCGTTGGCGATACTTGAGAAGCTTAACGAGTTCGGCGAGGCGAGCAATGCCGCAGTCGCCGAAGGGCTGAAAATCCCCCGGGCCACCACCTACCGATTACTCGAGACGCTGCGCGTTGCAGGGATGGTGGAGAAGGACGTCGATACCCACACCTACCGCCCGGCAGAGCGGGCGCTGGCACTCAGCTGCGGCTTCGAACAGGAAGCCTGGATATCGGCGGCTGCAAAGCCGCAAATCGATGAGCTGGGGGCACAATTACTATGGCCAATCGCTATCGCTACCTTGGCTGGCACATCCATGCTCTTGAGAGAAACCACTGACCGTGACAGTCCCCTCGTCGTACGGCGGTACCTCCGAGGACGGCGAGTCGACATTCGTTCCACCGCCACCGGTCGCGTCTACTTGGCACATTGTATACCTGAGCAACGCGAGGCCCTGCTTCAGATGCTACGCCTGCGTGGGTCTAGCTCGGCGCAGCACCCTTCACTGTCGAGTACGAAAATACTCGAGCGACGCCTGCACGAGATTAGGCAAGTTGGGTTCGATACGAGCAAAGCCCATGTCAGCCCCATAGCGTGGTGTGCGATGGCTGTGCCTGTGTTTTCAGGTAAACAGGTGATTGCCAGCTTAAGCGTTCGATATGCCGATAGAGCGGTCAGCAAGGCCAAACAGCGCGACGAAATTCTGCCGGCTCTTTTCCGCACGGCGGAACTCATCAGCGCGAGCTTCCACAGCAGATCCACTTCAGAGACGGCATAACACGCGCCACCCCTGATCGGTCTCAGATCTGGATAAACTCCCCGTCAAGTCGTTCCTGCTTCGCTAAGCCGGTAGAATCCGCAGGTTTGAGGGTCGGCCCGTAGACTTTGCTGGAGGTAACGTCTGCGCTAGGGTCGAGCCCCTCTGGACGGACGAAAATGCCGCGCTCGTAGTACTTATCTAACGCTGCCCTGAGAGGGCCAAAACCGACATATGGGTTTTGCAGGGGGTCCGCTCCCCACAGGTTATTCGGCAGGCCCACATCACCCTGGTATGCGTGTGCGTAGACTTCGGGATCGTCCCAAAGCACCAGGTTGATCTGCGGGTTGGCGCGCGCACGTTGCAGGGCGCGCAAGTCGATTGATCCGGTCAGAGTGCAGGCGCCTGGGCCGTCAGCCACACCCAACACAGCGCCATCAAAGCCAATGATTCTGGAATGCCCCCTAAGCTGGGTGGTAGGCAGCTCATCTGCCGATGGGTTGAAATACTCCCCCCCGGGCATAGCGGAAACCACATACGCTGTATTTTCAAACGCTCGGGTCTGCCGGGAAGCATCCCATCCTTGGCGGGGGCCACCATGCCCTTCTGAAGTCGGGTGGATAATGACTTCGGCACCATACTTGGTAAGCATCCGCGCAATTTCTGGGTGGGCTTGATCAAAACACACCATCGTCCCCAGTCGCCCAATCGGTGTATCAGCCACAGGGAATAGGAAGTCGTAGCCATAGGTATCAAGGTATCGATCGTAGATGCTGCTCGGCGTCGTGTCCGGCAAGGAGCCCCATACATCGGCACACTGGATTTTCCGATAGCGGTGAATGAGTTGGCCAGTATCATCGATGATGAATGCGGAGTTGAACACGTGTCCGGGAAACTTATCGTCGATCTCAAAGCTCGAGCCCGCAACATACACACTGTGCTTGAGCGCAAAATCCTGCAACAACTCTAGTTCCGGTCCAGGATAGCGGATTGCCAGGCGTTCAAGAGTGATTGGCGAGCGAAACCCGTGCCCACCTTGGCCGTGTATGAAAAATTCACCCATGACGACCAACTTCACGGCCGGGCTCGCCGCCAGGCGACTCGCCAGACTGATGGCTCGGTTGATATTGTCATTCCGCAATGCAACAACATCATCCCCGCGCTGAATAATCTTGGTAACCGTTTGTGCGAGTACAACGTCGTACTGTTCGATTCTTTCAGTTGCCGGGGGCTCACCCATTTCGCTCTGTCGTATCTCAGCCTCCTCCGCCCAAGCTTCACGGCTCTTAGGCGGTAATGTTGGTAAGGGCTTCACCCGGCTGTCAATCTGGCGCTGGTAACCGTCCGCGAATAGGTTGGCACGAAGGTGAAGCGGTTGCACGCCAAAAACTGCATTTCGCCGACGTCTCAGACGTTCGATGTCCAAATCGGGGATCAGGACCGCCGCTGGTCCATCTGCTTCCGTAGAAACTCCATCCCAGTCGATTAAACACGAGCAAACCGGACCTGCCATGGGTCCGTCTACTGGCGAGGACGTCGCAACGTAACTTGTGTTCTCCCACGCCCGTGCGACGCGCGCGTTGCGGCGACCGTCGAAAAGATGGTCACCAACTTCACTAACTGGGTTGAGGATGATCTCGGCTCCTGACCAAGTCAGAGCCCGAGCGAACTGTGGCACGAGAATATCCTCGCCAGACAAGATGCCGATCTGACCGATTTCAGTTGTAGCCACCGGGAACGTGGTCGCACATCGCGGCGCCACGGTATCTACAGGCCCGATGCCGTTGACCAGATTCGGAGAAAGTTTGGTCGTCGACAGCAGCACCTCGCCGGTCGAAGACAGCAGGAATCCTACGACTTGTATCGCTGCCTCTGCCGCTACTGGAACCGCACCAGCCAGAAGAATACTCTCTGCGTCAGCGATATCGCAGAGGGCATCCAAGAGTTTCTGCTGACTTACCGGCGCGCTGACTGAGTCGGCTTGCGGAAGCAAGAGTAGCACCGGTTCATTGCTTGACCCCAGTTGCCGCCGGCGCGCGAGGTCGACCATGTTACGGACATCCACGGAAAGTCCTGTTAAATCTGCAGGATTCCAGGCTTTCTGAGAGATGATAAACATTGATGTTGAGTTCCTTTAGGTCGAGCCATCCGTTATATCGGTAGCATTGGTATTTAGTGGAAGTTGGTGGTTCCGCTTAGGAACTCCTGCGCGTACTGCTGGAATAATCGTCATCAAGCCACTCGTGCAGCTCGGGCATATATTTAAACAGCTGATGGAGATACGCAGGGGGCAGGTTGCTAACGTTGTCGGCTTTGTGTCCTGAAGCATGCCATACGGCGACACCTGCATCTGCGGGCATCTTCATCCAGGACGGAAACGGTCCCACGTGCGTGGCGTTGAACTGCATTTCCAGACGAGACGCAGAGAAGTTCGCGGCTGCCTCTCGATCGTGGAACGCTGTCATGTATTGGATGCTCGTGGCAAACGGGTTGCCGGGTTTCGATAGGTCTTCCGGATAATCCTTCGCTCCGTTGTACATCATGTACGGACCCCGAGCCGTCCAATGGAGCTGCATCTGCACCTCGCGGCCGGTATCCGGATCAATCTCCACAATACCGCTATCGGTCAACTTGATGATCCGCGCGAAAGTGGCCCTGACGGGCTGGATGATGGTCTTTTCTCCGTTCAGCGGGTTAAGCCAGGGAAGACCGTTGAGCATGTCGTCGGTCTCAGGGTCCTTAAAACAGGTAAATAGCCTGAATTGGAACTCGTACTCTCCAGTACCAAGCTGCTTGATCCGTTTCATTTCGCACGATTCGAGACGAAACAGGACTTCCGGCGGACGCCCGGCAAAGATCGCGAGAACCGCCCCCCGCCACCACTGTGGAGAGACCCTGCCAGAGAGATCCCCTTGTGAGCGCAGGAAATTTTCAAATTGCCGCTGTGGATCGTCCATCCACGGGTCTTTCAGGTCGGCGGAGTCGACCAACTCGCCGGGCTGAGGGGCAGCGTGTACAGCAGCGGGAACTCCCGGAATGAGTGCAAGTCCTGCGGCAGCAAGCAGAGTGCGACGGTCTAGCGAGGTAGATTTTGCGTTGTCCATGAAATATCCACGGTGGGCTAAAGATAACGATATTACGCAGAAGTAATTGGCAGAAGTATAGGAGGGCGTTAAGTCACACAGCCAGTGAAAATCCCAAGCGTCTCACAAAGTGAACTCGACAGTCTTTGCGCTGGTCATGCGCCGAGTTCGGGCCGCACAATGCGAACAGTCAGAACCGCCTAATAAAGTCAGAAAAACAAAGGGAAGGACGCCATGAAAATAAGCAATGCAGCACTACACACGCTGGCTCTCTCGCTAGCGACCACCGCACTACCGACGCTAGCACAGCAGTCTGCAGACCAGGCGGCTACGCTGGAAGAGATCATCGTCACGGCGCGCAAACGCGAGGAATCGCTGATGGAGATCCCGATGACCGTCTCGGCATTCTCCGCCCAGGATATCGAACAGGCCGGCTACACGAGCGTGGCCGATCTGATCGAGGCGGTGCCGGGCGTCACCTATGGATCCTATCAGGCCGAGGGCCAGGGCGACTCACCGAGCTTCCGTGGTGTGGCCACAAATACGGGCGATCCGACACAGCAGAACTCCTCCAAGTTCATCGACGGCGTATACGTGTCTGGCTCTCTTTATACGATTCTGTTTACGGACATCGAGCGCGTCGAGGTCATCAAAGGCCCGCAGAGCGCTCTGTTCGGCCGCGCGACTTTCTCCGGTGCCATCAACTACATCACCAAGAAGCCAACCGAGGAACTTAGCGGAACAGTCAGCGCCACCGTTGCAGAATATGGTGAGACGCGCCTGAACGGCACCGTCAGCGGTCCGCTGATTGATGGCGTGCTCGCCGGACGGGTCAGCGCCGGCCTGCAGAAGGATGGCACCCCCTATGACAATGTCACCAACGGCAAGGAAATGGGCGACAACGACATCGCCACCGGCAGCGTGTCTCTGCTGTTCACGCCGACCGAGGACTTCGCCGCCAATCTGTATATGAATTACACAGACTCTGATCTTGGCGAGGCAATTCGTGCGACCGTGCCGCTGAACCAGGGTGAACTGTCGATACCGGGCAATGACCGCATCGGCGGCAACGTCGATCAGCTCAACCAAGCGGGCATCCAGTCGGAAACCACACGAATCAACCTCACCCTGGATTATGACTGGAACGATTACACGCTGACGTCGATCACCGGTTACGGCAAAGAAGAGACCATCAACGAAGCCGACGGCGACTACCAGCCGGAAGTGACGCTTCCGGGACTGAGCTTCCTCTGCAACGCGGGTGATTTTATCGGGCCGGGGTGCGACATCTTCCAGACCATTTACCAGCGTGACCTGGAGACGATGTTCCAGGAATTTCGCATCACCTCACCGGATGACGCGCAGCTACGCTGGCTGGCAGGTGTTTCCTACTTCGAGGAGGAGTTCTCTCAGGATCGCATCCAGAACTTCGATCTGCCGTCCAACGTTAAGAACTCGGACAACATGTCTATCTTCGGTTCCGTCTCCTACGACTTCACAAAGCAGTTGACGGTCACCGCCGATGCGCGCTTCCAGAGCGAGACCGTAGAATTGACAGACGAGGTTGGTTTGGACGAGTCTGGGGACTTCGACAGCTTCCTGCCCAGGGTCATCGTTGAATACACACCGTCTGACTCCATGCTCGTCTACGCGAGCGTGTCCAAGGGGAACAAACCGGGCAACTTCAACGCCGTGGGACCGCCGGAATTTCGCTTTGTCGAGGAAGAGCAGCTCTTGTCCTATGAACTCGGTACGAAGCTGACCTCCGCAGATAAGCGCTACACCATGGAGGCGGCCGTCTACTTCATTGACTGGACGGACCAAGTGTTCCGCTTTAATGACCCGGATGCCACGGTGGGCTCCTACTTCATCAACGCCGGGGAGACAGAGATCATGGGTATCGACCTGAGTGTGGTTGCGCGCCTGACGTCGAACCTCAGCGCGACTGTCGCCTATTCGCACATAGCGTCGGAATTCATAGAGTTTGAGTCCCAAGTCGCAGGGCAGGTATTGGGTGACACCGACGTTTCCGGGAATGAAACGCCAAGAACTCCGGCCAACACGGCGTTTGCTTCGCTGCGATACGACGCGACGCTGAATGCATTCGGCGGCTCCAGCTGGTTC
>JBLIIW010000063.1:0-18991 GCA_047635315.1 Halieaceae bacterium
CAAATATCCTCCAAATATCCTCCCAAATATCCTGACGCTTACCGCATCGACATCGACGATCGTTTCCGCGCTGTATCCACCCTGGATGTGTCCGCGGATCCGAACGGTGATTCCGATGCCTACGCGCGTTTCCTGGCTCTCCAGGCTGCGGGCGTAGCGGGAGCAGAGAGTATCGGTGGCGTGAATTATTTTCAGAATGCCATTGATACCGAGACCCGGGGTTTTGACCTGGTGGCTAACTACCCCATGGAGTGGGGGAATGGTCAGTCCACGGACTTCTCACTGGCGCTCAACTACAACGAGCAGGAGGTCACGGCCGATCCGCTCGACGTGCTGAATCCTGAGGGTGAGTTTGACCTCGAGAACCAGCTGCCGAATTTGCGTTGGAATGCCACGGCCTTCCACACCTTCGGCGACTTCTCAATCATGGGGCGTCTGCGTTACTTCGGTGAGTGGGAGGACTCGGATAACACTTCGCCGCTGTCGATCCAGACCTACGATGCAGTGGCTTTCTTCGACCTCGAGGGTTCCTGGCAGATCAGCCAGAGCCTCCGCGCCAGCATCGGCGGCCGAAACCTCTTTGATGAGTACCCGGATCAGGTGGATCGAGTCGCCAGCGACAACGACTATTGCTGCGGCCGGCTGTACCCATCCACCAGCGTCGCCGACTGGCAGGGGCGCTACTACTACGCTCGACTTCGCGTCGACTTCTGAGCGGCGCAATCCGGGCCCATTGGGGTCCGGAAGCCGACAGTCTGAAGGGCGCTTCCGGGCGCCCTTTCTTTTACTTGCTGCAGAATGAACTGCCCGCTTCCTCACCGGGATCGTTGGCGACGCGTATAATCCCCGGCACCACCGCGCACTACTCCGCGTGCGACGGACTTTTGATTGACAAGCAATTGGCGCTAACAACCCCAAATTGCGCCGTGAGGTACTGAGATAACGTGCGTGCACTTCGATTGGCAGCCGTAGCTCCACTGTTCCTGATTCTTTTGCTGTCCGCTTGCGGTGAGGCTCCCAAGGGTGCCAGCCGAGGGCGTGGTCCCTCAGGGCCGGTGCTCGTAGAGACCGTTGAGGCTTCCCTGCAGTCGGTCCCGATCGTTGTGGAGGCGGTGGGCACACTGTACGGCAGTGAGTCGGTTACGCTGACAGCCAAGTTAACCGAGCAGGTCAGCGCCGTCTTCTTCGAGGGCAGTGAGTTTGTCGAGCAGGGCCAGGTCCTCGTCGAGCTGGTTGACGCGGAGCAGCTTGCGCTGCTGCGCGAAGTCGAGGCGAGGCTGGAGGAAACCCGGTTGCAACTGCAGCGACTGATCTCTCTGGGAGCGGAGATCGCGACCGCAGCCGAGATTGATGTCGCCCGGACGCGTGTTGACGCCAACGAGGCATTGCTGGCGGCCCTGCGCTCCCGGATCAGCGATCGTACGATTCGCGCTCCCTTTGATGGTGTCATCGGGTTCCGACGCATAAGCGTTGGGGCACTGCTTACCCCGGGGACGGTTATCGCAGAGCTCGATGACATCGATCCTCTGAAACTTGATTTCACCCTCCCGGAACTCTACCTGTCGAAAATCAAGGTGGGTGACCGGGTGGACTCCGAGAGCGTTGCCTGGGAGGGCGAGCGTTTCTCTGGCACGGTGGCGCGAATTGGGCGCCGGGTGGATCCGGTAACCAGGGCGTTCCCGGTGCGGGCGCTGATCAGTAACAGCGATGCCCGGCTGCGTCCGGGTATGCTCATGACGTTGATTGTGTCGCTTGGGGAGACCTCGGGAATTGTTGTCCCCGAGACTGCGCTGATGCAGGTTGGGGCGCAGAGCGCCGTCTACACCGTGGATGCGGAAGACATCGCCCGCCGAGTGCCGGTGCAGATAGGTCGACGTCTGCCCGGCGCCATCGAAATCCTCGCGGGCATTGTGCCAGGGGATCGGGTCGTTACCAATGGCCAGTTTACCTTGAGGCCCGGTTCCCGGGTCAGTGAAGCGGGACCCGCTTCGGCCGACTCGGCGGGTATTGAGTAGCAGGAGACGGCGAATGAGGCTTCCGGAGATATCTATACAGCGACCGGTCTTTGCAACGGTTATCGCACTGTTGCTTGTCGCGTTCGGTGTAATGGCTTTTCTGCAGTTAACTACCCGAGAGTACCCTGATATCTCGCCGATCCGGGTATCGGTGGTGACGGATTACCAGGGCGCTTCTGCCGATGTGATGGAGACGCGGATTACCCAGCCGATCGAGGATGAGATCGGTGGTATCGAGGGTATCCGTTCGCTTCGAAGCACCAGTAGCGATGGTCGCTCAATTATCACGATAGATTTTGAGATCGGGCGCGACCTTGATGCTGCGGCAAACGATGTGCGTGACCGCGTTTCCCGCGCCAGTCGCCGGCTCCCGGACGAAGCTGAACGACCCCGTATAACCAAGGCCGATGGGGAGGCCACCTCCCTGGTGTACATCAGTGTTCAGGGTGCCGGGCGCTCTCCGATGGAGATCACCGACTATACCGAGCGCTACATCGTCGATCGGTTCGCGGTGCTTCCCGGGGTCGCCTCGGTGACTGTCTTTGGCGCAGCATCGCGTTCAATGCGTGTCTGGCTCGACCGGCAGAAGCTCAGCGCTCGCGAACTCAGCGTCAGCGATGTACTTGAATCCTTGCGACGGGAAAACCTGGAGTTGCCTGCCGGGCGTCTGGAATCAAGTCAGCTGGAATTTCCCGTGCGCGTGCAGCGCGGTTACCGGACCGCGGATGATTTTCGACGCCTGGTGCTTCGCCAGGGGAGCGATGGGCACCTCGTGATGCTGGGGGAGGTGGCACGGGTGGTAGAAGGGCCTGCCACGACGCGTCGCGTATTCAAGAGTAACGGCGTGGACAGTATCTCCATCGCTGTTTACAAGCAATCGGATGCGAATACGATCGAAGTCCTGGAGGGCATTCGGGCTGAGATCGACGCGTTGGCCAATGATCTCCCGCCCGGGATGGACGTGTCTGCCTCGGGTGATGCTTCTGCTTTTATTCGAGCTGCGATCAACGGGGTTTACTACACGATCGCGTTGACCATCGGCTTGGTGTCATTAGTGATACTGCTGTTCCTTGGCACCTTCAGGGCGACGCTGATTCCCGTGGTATGTATCCCCGTTTCCTTGCTGGGCGCTGTCATCGCCCTTCAGTTACTGGATTTTTCCCTCAATCTGATCACCTTGTTGGCCATGGTCCTTGCGATCGGGCTGGTGGTCGACGACGCAATTGTGGTCCTGGAAAATATCTACCGACGTATCGAGGAGGGTGAGCCGCCACTCCTTGCAGCGGCCAACGGCGCCAAGCAGGTGGGGTTTGCGGTGATTGCCACCACGGCGGTTCTGCTCGCGGTATTCAGTCCGGTGCTTTTTCTGCAAGATGCGTCATCACGACTGTTTATTGAACTGGCAGCCACGATTTCCGTTGCGGTGGTGGTGTCCTCATTACTGGCGCTGTCTCTGGTCCCCATGCTGTGCAGCAAGATGCTGCATAGCGAGAGTTCGAGTGGTGCTCTGAGCCGCGTGGTAGATCGCAACCTTGGCGCGCTGCGCCGGCTGTATGAACGAACGCTTCGTTTTCTGCTGGGCCATGCCTGGATCGCGCCAATCATGGTGGTAGCGGCTCTTGCGGCATTGCCGGTCCTACTGGGACTACTCCGACAGGAATACGTGCCGGTGGAAGATCAGGACACGGTGTTGGCCCTGATTACCGCCCAGGAGGGGGTCAACATCGACAGCATGCGGAAAATCATCGATCGTCTTGAACCTCCGCTGCTCGAACTGAAGCAGGACGGTTCG
This sequence comes from Halieaceae bacterium, assembly GCA_047635315.1. Taxonomy (GTDB): domain Bacteria; phylum Pseudomonadota; class Gammaproteobacteria; order Pseudomonadales; family Halieaceae; genus Congregibacter. The sequence goes on from JBLIIW010000063.1 coordinate 3,808, forward strand.
CTGACCCGAGTGCTGTTCGTGGCACCGTTCAGGAATTCCACCTCGGCCTCGACCGCCTTCTCACGCATTTCCATGGTGCCTTGGGATGAGCGGGATTACAGCGCGTTTGAGCTTCGCGACATGATGCTCAAAGAGTGGAAGAAGATTCCCGGCGTGCGCGCCATGGCGTTCCTGCCCGCAGGGCTCGGTCAACGCGGCCTCAACACACCGGTACAGTTCGTCTTGCAGGGACCGGACTATCTCACGCTCGCGGCATGGCGCGATACGGTGATGGACAAAGCGCGCGAGAGCGGTTTGTTCGGCTTGTTGACCTCGGATCTGAAAGAAAACCAGCCCCAGGTGCACGTCAGTATTGATCGCGCGCGCGCTGCAGCGCTGGGTGTCAGCACGCGCGAGGTTGCGGAGGCGTTGCAGGCGCTGATGACGGAGCAGCAGGCAACCACCTACTCAATCGACGGCGAAGAGTATCCGGTCATTGTGCAACTGGAGGAAGACCAGCGAGTCACCCCGGACGACATTGGAAATATACGCGTGCGCGGCTCCGGCGGAGCGCTCATGCAACTCTCGAATCTGTTGCAAACCGAGAGTGTGGGGGGAATCGCTACACTCAATCACTACAACCGGCTGCGTTCTGTGACGATCAATGCCACCCTCGCCGAGGGGACTTCCCTGGGGGATGCTCTGGCGATTCTTGAGAAGAGCGTCGATGAGCATCTGCCCGCCGCGGCGAAAGTGGACTATCGAGGACAATCATTGGATTACAAGGAGTCCACCGGCGATATCTACTTCGCCTTTGGCCTTGCGCTGCTGGTGCTGTTTCTTGTGATGGCCGCGCAGTTCGAGAGTTTTGTGCACCCGGCGGTGATCATGGTCACGGTGCCCCTGGCGCTGGTCGGCGGTTTTGCCGGGCTGTTGCTGATGGGCATGACGTTCAATCTCTTCAGCCAGATTGGCATGCTGATGCTCATCGGTATTGCGACCAAGAACGGCATTCTGCTGGTCGAATTCATCAACCAGGTTCGCGATGACGGGGTCGACTTTGACGAGGCTATCGTTCGTGCGTCGGTGTTGCGCTTGCGGCCGGTACTCATGACTGCGGTATCCACCATCGTGGGCGCCTTGCCCCTGGTGCTGATGGAAGGCCCCGGCTCTGGCAGCCGTAACGTTCTCGGTATCGTCGTGCTTTTTGGCGTCAGCGTTGCAACGCTGTTCACGCTGTATCTCGTGCCAGCCATTTACCGCCTGGTTGCCCGGGGCACAGGGTCGCCTGAGGCGATTGCCCGACGCATGGAGGCTCTGGCGTCCGCGCAGATTGCGGATACGGATAGTTCCCGCGGGCAATGACCCGCTAACAAGCTGTGCCGTTCGCCCCCGTAACGGGTGAACGTTCCGTGGGTCTGCATTAGCCCAGCCCAGCCCTGTGCACTGTCATGGGGCCTGTGGTGCACAGATTTGAATCCCGCTCGTTCCTGAGCGCGGCTGCTGGCCCTCGGGTCAGGGCGAGACAACCCGGTAACACAGCGTGAATCAGCATTTTCCGGTTGGTTTTTTTGCCGAGAACTAATGGTGCGATTATTGCTGGCATAGGGAAAGCTCATAACCCGAACCGTCGACCGGTCCCGGGGTTAAGGCGCAAGTCCCTGGTACCACGAGAACCGTGGTGCAGCAGCAGAGGTTACAGCAGACGTGGTTGGTCCGGAAATGTTGCTGTTCATCGTGCTCTTAAGCGCCGCGGGTGTGGTTGCCGGTTTGACCTCGGGTCTCTTCGGGGTAGGCGGTGGCTTTGTCGTCGTCCCGGCGCTGCTCGTGGTATTCCCGTTCCTGACGGATCAGACCGATAACCTGATGATGGTTGCGGTCGGAACCTCGCTGGCCACGATCGTGGTGTCATCCGCGAGGTCGGTGCATGCGCACAGCAAGCGTGGCGCGGTCGACTTCGGGTTATTGAAAGACTGGGCCGTGTGGGTGGTCCTGGGTGTCGTAGTGGGCATATGGGTCGCGTCCATGACAGACGGGAAGCGCCTGATCCTGGTATTCGCCATCGGTGTACTCATCTACTCGATCTATTTTCTGTTCCCGAGGATGTTTGACCGATTCACGGGGAAGTGGGCTATGCCGACCGGTCCCGGGAAGGCCTTACTGGCCAGTGGGCTCGGCGGGTTTTCGGCGCTACTGGGAATTGGGGGCGGCACGATCACGGTGCTGACCATGGTCATCTGCGATCGCCCGATCCATCAGGCGGTCGCCACCGCTTCAGGTGTTGGTTTTCTTATCGGGGTCCCGGGAATGATCGGCTTTCTCGTCATGGGTCTGGGTGCAGAGAATCTCCCGGTGGGTTCAGTGGGTTATATCAATCTACCGGCTCTGGCTGCGGTGGCGGTGTTTTCGCTGTTCACGGCGCCAATTGGCGCGCGCTGGGCGCACAGCCTCGACAGTGCCCAGTTAAAGAGAGTGTTTGGGTTTTATCTTATTTTGGTTGCCGTTTCCATGTTCATTAAGGCCTAGGGGGATGCCTGGCTGTCAGCTTTTGATGGCATTCATCCGCTCTTGCCGCCGGAAGCGACATTTGATGGTTCAGTGACGAGACGATGGAGAAAAAAAATGACTGCAGATCTTAATCGACGAAAGTTTCTCTTCGGCGCTGCCGGAACGCTTGCGGTAGCAACGGCTGCGAAGCAGGGCGTTGCCCTTGCCGATTCTTCGCCGATCGTCACTCGCATGAAGCCGCTCTACGGGCCTGCGCCCGGTATTGCAAAGCTGAATGCCAACGAGAACCCCTATGGTCCGAGCAAGGCAGCGCTTGCAGCGATCCAGGCGGCGAGCGCAAGCGGTGCCTACTATGTCCGGGAATCGGCTCTGGCGCTGCGGGCGATGATCGCCGAGCGCCATGGCCTTGAGCCTGAATATATAGGTTTGAGCTCAGGGTCCAGTGGTGCGCTGGTGGCCTGTGCTATTGCCGCGGGCCAGAAAGGCAACATACTCGGACCGGACTTGTTCTGGGACACGACAGCAAAGAGCGTTGAACTCCAGGGCATCGCCGAGATCGAGCGGCTGCCAAAAAATCCGGAGCTGGATATTGATCTGTATGACATGTACGCGGCGATCAACGACTCGGTCTCTATGGTGCAGGTCACCAATCCCAACAATCCTACGGGCATGCTGAAAGACGCTGGAGAATTGAGAGCTTTCTGTAAGAAGGCAGCGACGAAGGCGACGGTGCTGGTCGACGAGGCTTACAACGAATTAACGGATATGCCCGAAGAGAACAGCATGGTCTCGCTGGTCAAGGAAGGTTATGACGTTATCGTTGCCAGGACCTTCTCCAAGATTTACGGATTGGCCGGCATGCGCGTCGGGTACATCATCGCTGCGCCCGAGAAGATCGAGCAGGTCGGGCGTTATGGGATCGGCTGGTACGGCCTCAATCAGGCCGGGCTCGCTGCAGCCGTTGCCTGTTATGAGGACCAGGCGTTCATGGATGCTTCGCGTGCGAAGATCCGGGAAGGTCGGGAGATGGTCTACTCCGCGCTCAAGGAGAACGGGTTAACTGCGCTGCCCTCACAGACGAATTTCATTTTTGCGGATCTGGGCTCGATCAACGCCGAGGCCTTCCGTCAGGCGATGGAAAAAGAGAAAGTGCTGATTCGCGGTATTTATCGTGACTACAGCAACTGGTCCCGCGTCAGCATGGGTCGCATCGAGCACGTGCAAATGTATGTAGACGCACTTCCCAAAGTACTCTCCCAGTTCGCCTGATTACGAGAAGGTATCGGGGACACAGCTGTCTGTTGACGATGAGCCGACGGCTTCGTCTCCGCCGAGCGCCACGCTCTTGCTTCTTTTCGCCGTGAAGTCTGCTTAAAAGATCCGGAGCGGGCAACCGATTACAGGCCCGGCTGCGTATCAACAGTTCCTTCTCAGGGAAATGTGGACATGGACAGCAGCGAAGCTGGTCTTCTTCTCGATGATTTCAGCGACCCGGATCGCGCCAGCATCGGCAGTCGCTGGCGCTTCTTCAGCGATCGCGTTATGGGCGGTGTGTCCGACGGCTATGCCGAGCACAAGTTGATCGAAGACCGCAACGCCCTGCGCCTGCGCGGCACCGTAAGCCTCGAAAACAACGGTGGCTTTATTCAGGCGTCCCTGGACCTCTCGGCACAGGGAGGAACCCTCGATGCCAGCGGCTATCTGGGAATTGCGCTGTATCTACGCGGTGACGGAAGCGACTACGGCATTCACCTGCGAACCACCGATATACAACGACCCTGGCAAAGCTACCGGGCGCGAATCCGCAGCAGCGCCAACTGGATACGCTACGAGCTGCCGTTTCGGGACTTTGCGCCGCACCGGATTGACCGCTCCCTGGATCCTCGCAAGCTACGTCGTCTGGGCCTGATAGCGATCGAAAAGCCGGGCGCTGTCGATGTGGCGATCAGCGATCTCAGGCTCTATGGCCACGCACTGATTTTCTGAGCGCCGCGCCGACCTGAGCGCCAGCGCTCCAGCAAGAACAGGGCACCCCGAGCCCCAGCCAGGGCTGGGGGGTGGAATCGATGCCCTGCGCGTCTCGCCTCTTGTGACCAGATTCAAAGGTGAAGGTTTCAATGGGGGCGCCGGACCAGTCGTCGCAGCCTATTGTCATACTTGTTCAGCAACAGGATTTCGCCATGGGCATCCAATGCAAGGCGCATGTCCACGCGGGTGCGCTGCAGTATGCGCTTCATATCGGTGTTGTTGCCGGCCATGTCATTCACCAGCAGCGTATCGTCGCGGCCGGGGTAGGGGTAAGCCCGGTTCATATGCAAGGGCGTATCACGCCAGGTGGTGAGGGTGGCTACCTCCTCAATACCAACGGTGACGCCCGGTCTGATTGGCGGCAGCGGGTCGCGCAGCGCCTCACCGGGCAGGGTCGCCCAGGCATCAGGTGTACTCTGCAGGTAGCGCCAGAACAGCGGGCGCGCGCTCAGCAGCAGCGCTGTGACAATGCAGCCGGTCAGGAATAGAAAGAACAGCAGTCGCTTCACGTGTCGGGGTGGTGTTAAGAGTCGGGAGCCAAGGATAGCAGGGAACAGCGTCACAACTATTTCGCGATAGGTAACAGCTCAGTCTGGCGCTCGATACTTTGCTCGTCCGTTATAGCCAATCTCCGGATCATTGGATTGATACTGGAGAATCAGCGCATTCTCCATCGCGAACACTCTGTGATCCGTGGCGATTTTCTTCTTCTCGCTAAATCTGTGGCCAGTGCGTTGCAGGAATCGCATAACAGCCTACTGCGAGAAAGTTATCGCTGGAGCATTGCGCAGCCCCTTGCCGGCCCTGATTACAGGCATGATGCTCTCAAGACGTTCTTGCCGCGTAGCTTCCCGCTTGGCATCTTCAACATGTGCTGCATATTCGCCGCTGGCGACCCGGGTAACTTTGTCGAACGCCATGAGCGAAGCTGGGGGGTTCAACCTGCCGTACAGCAAACGAACGCTCATTTTCTTGAGCCCGATACGCGAAAAACGGGAAATTACATTAGAGCATTTGGATAGAGGCAGAACTTACAGCGCGGGAGTAGAGTCGCACAGAGCGGCTATTTGGTGAGCCGCTTCTCGCGCACTCTGCCAGCTGAAAACATAGCCGTCGGAAAAGTAATAGTAGATGACCCCGTTTGGGAACATGGCAACGGTAATGCCACTGACCCCCGACATGAAGGGTACCCAGAGCGGCGTGGGACAACGCAGCGAATCGGCCGCGTCAAACGCCCAGAAGCCGTTGTTATAACGCAGCCCCTGGCTACCTGCATTCAGGCCGACGTTCGTCGGGTCGCGTTGTAGTGCCGCGCTCAGCATGGCCTCGTCGAGCCGGGGAGAGCCAGCAATATGTCCGCCGTTATTTGCCAGCCAGTCCGCGATACGCACAATGTCATCGGACTGCAGAGTCAGTCCATACCCCGTAAGCGGATGCGATACCTCGTCGTAGGTCCGCTTGCTGTCATCGAGCAGCGGGCTCAGCCCCAGTTCCCGCCACAGCGGCTGAGCGAGCACCGAGCGGTACAGATCTGCATTCGGCTCCTGTTTGCGCAGAAATGCCTGCAGCGCCGTCCCCAGCACATAGGTGTCGGAAGTGTGGTAAATGAACCGCGTTGCAGGTCGTGTCTGCGGTTTGAAGTAGTTGCAGGCGAAGGCCAATTTTCCCTGATGCTCATCGGCGAATATAAAGTCTTCGTGTGCCTTTGAGGCTTCGTCATCGCCCGAAACAGCCGAAAGAAAACTGCCCGTTGCCATATCCAACACATTCTCGATGGTGACGTTACGCCAATTGGCAGTCTTACATTCGTTCACCAGGGAAGAAATCGTCTGCTGTGAGAGCTCTGGATACGCCTGCTGCATGCGCATGGTGGCCACGGCCGCGAACACGGATTTTGCGACAGAGTAAGAGGGCAAGGGTAGGGCATCGCAGTAGGGGTACGGACCCGCGCGTGTAAAGCACTGGCTGCGGTAGTGCACGCCGTTGACGACCATCCCCAGCACTGTTGTATCTTCTTTCGCCACACCGTCAGAGCTGGCTAGATGTTTAGCATCCACTTCGGGGTAGTCTATAGCCAGTTTCTCAAGTGCGCGCACCGGGAGTTTCTTACTGCGATGCTGGTCGAGGCGCAGCCAGTAGGGCCCGGCCTCCACCGCCTCAGCGGTAAATTGGGTCTTTGCGGTTCCCCAACCGTCGAACTGAAAGTAGCCACAGGTTTCGCTACTGAATTGGTACGCAGCTTGTGACGTGCTCCCATTGCTCCTCATGCGCCAGCTGAGTACACCGTTGTGCGTGCAATTTGCGGCGCGCTCCTGAAGGGAAAATGGTATGGATGCGCGGATCCAGCTTTCATCATTTGGGTCGATCCACACTCTCCCGGGCTGCAGAATTAGCTCCCAATACGGGTGGGTACTGCGTTGGACGCCCTGAGTCAGTGGCAGGAGGTCGCTGCCGCGCTGGGAAAACCGAAAGCGCACTGCGGGTAGTTGTCGCAGCGCCGTACCCACGGATTGCTCCCGGTCGTAGTAGTCCCTGAGGATTCGGAAACCGCTATTAAATTCCGGAGATTCCAGGGCCAGTGTTCCCGACACGGCTTGCACTGGAGCGCGAGCACCTGGTGGCATGGAGAAGTCTCTCATCGCGCGCGGGACAGTGCGCCCGAATGCTTTAGCGAATAACGCGATGTTGGGCTCGGCTGGAACCCTGGTTTGAGTAGACGCCGAGATTCTTGCTGTCTGTAGCAATTGGACCAGACAAAACGTAACCAGCAAGACAACAAACCCCCAGCCGCGGTGGGGCATTTCGGAGTCAGGACGCATCGATACCGGCATTCTCAAGGATGCGGATGAGTGGCGTCAGTTGCTCACGGTACGGCTGCCACTTGCCCACGGAACTCTGATAGACGGGCTGGCGTACCTGCACGGTGCTGGCAGTTACTGAGGCGCTCTTGTTGTTGTAATACTCGAGGCACTGCGGCTGCCATTCCAGCCCGCAGAAGGCGAGGAGCTCTCGCGCTTCGTGCTCAAAGTTCTGCACCAGCGTCTCGTACTGAACAGTATGCACAACGCCCGGTAAAACCGAGTGCCAATGATCCATTAGCTGATGGTAGGCAAGGTAATACTGGCCCAGCTCTTCGAGGTCGTAGGAAAACGGGTAGGCATCGACAAACAGCTGTTTATAGATGGCGTAACAGGTATCAAGTGGATGGCGCCGGAGGCTGATGATTTTTGCGCGAGGGAGCGCGTAACTGATGAGGCCAAGATACAAGTAGTTGAGAGGCATCTTGTCGATAAAGCGCGCTGTATGTCCGGTGAAAGGGCGAGTGCTCTCAATGTAAGCATCGCCCAGAGAGCAGTAGTTGAGGGACGCCGTGGCGCGTACCAGGGCATCGCGATCCGCGTCCGGCGACAATCCGGATTTCTGCGCCGCTTTGGTTAACTGGATGGCAAAGTTGTTGAGTTCTCCCGCCGCAAACACCTCCGAGTGGCTCGATAACACGCGCTCGACCAGTGTCGTACCAGTGCGCGGCAATCCCAGTACAAAGATCGCCTCTGTATTGTCGCTGCCCGGTGTTGCGGTTGATGCGTGCTCTGAGTGAAAGGTCTCGGTAATGTTGGCCATGGTGTCGATGTCACGAGCGATGTCATAGCGCATTTTGCTGCGCCTCAGCTTCGCCCCACGACCAAGATAGCTAAAGGAGCGCGCGTGCTGCGCTAGGTCCTCCAGCTCCTTGGCCAGGGCAAAACAGATCTGTACCTCCCCGCGAGCCTCGTGTATGCCACCCTTAAGTAGCTGCTCAAGTTCGTCCACGTGGTTTGCTTCATTGCTCTGGCGGCGCAGTTCCGAGCGTATTTTGTAGGCTTCATAATCGTAGGGATTCAACGCGATCACGCGATCGAGGTTGAGTTCGGCTGCGCTCACGTTGCCCAGGGATCGCTGTAGTGTCGCCAAATTGTAGTAGTGCTTTGGCTCGTCGGGATCCAGGGCAAGGGCTCGCTGGTATAGCGTGAGTGCCTGTTCTCGTTGCCCGACCTGTGTCATTAGCATGGCGAGGGTCGAGCACTGGTAAACACCCTTGAGATCCCTGCACGCGAGGATCTCGATGAGGGGCAGCAGCTCGTCGCTGCGGCTGAGCCGCGCCAGGCATTGTCCGCGCTGTAGCAACCAGGACGTGTGCTCTGGCTCCAGAACCAGCGCTTTCTCGATGGCCGTGAGTGCGACTGCGGGGTTGTTCAGTTTTAGAGCAAGGTGACTGGTGGTGTGCCAGCCGGAAGCGTAGTCCGGGTGATCTCTGTTTAACTGAGCGCAGCGCTGAAGCGCTTGTCGCCTGTCATCGGCGCGTATCAGCTCCCAGACACGCGCCTCTAGCGCTTTTGCCGCGCTAAGATGCGTGCGCTGAGATCCGGCTGACATCATAGTGCTCGCATTATTGGCCAAGTGCTCTCCAAAACCAACGTGCATGTCACTGCTTCCGCCCCGACGTGAGCAGGGTGGCGAGGCGGCCCTACGCGTCTAAAAGCGGTAACCGAGTCTTAGACCGATGGTTCGCGGCTGTGCGATGAATTGCCGATTGCCATTGCCGTACCAGTTCTCGAACGTGCCTGTGTCGTAACTCCAGTTGCTGCGCGGAAAGCTGCCGGTGGGGGCCGCTTCATCGGTCAGGTTGCGTACGTAAAGTGTGGCCTGCCACTTCTCGGCCTGCAGTGATGCTGTAGCACCTAGTAGCCAGAAATCATCGAAGTTTTCGTTCTCCGGGCTCGACTGGTTGATGAAATTTTCCGAGTCGCTCTGGTAATAGGCGTTGAACGCAGCCACTAAATCCATACTGGGGCCTATGGCCCAACGATCGTCGATGTTGAAGCTCAGCGTGTTTTCGGGCGCGCCTGGAAGCTGTGCTCCCTCGGACGCCACCACGCTTCCCGTTTGCGGACTGACGAAGTCTTTCTCAAGCTCGGCGGATACATAGGTATAGCCGAGTCGATAGTGGAGACTGTCGGCGAGGTAGCCCTCGACTTCCAATTCCAGTCCCGATGTGACGGCCTGATCGCCATTCGCCGCAAGGAAAAAGCCAAAGAACGACGAGGTGGTGTTCAGCTGCGGGTCTTGCCAGTCGACGTAGAATAGCGAGGCGGTATAGCGTAAGCGATCGCCGCCGCCCTTGATTCCGAGCTCATAGTTGTCCACGGAGTCCGATGCGAATGTTCGGATTACTTCGGCATTGGGTTCCCCAAAGGGGTCGCCGTTCTCCAGGCTGGGTACCGCTTGTGCGCCGCCGTGCCGATATCCCTGCGAGAAGGTGCCGTAGACCATGGTGTCCTCATTGATGTCCCAGGACGCGTTGAGCTTGAAAAGGACATCGTCTTCTTCGGCAGTGGATTGCGGTGCCATTGGAGAAGTGGACCCTGGTGTCAACGGGAAGCCGAGGATCGTATCGTTCACGGTTTCGTTGTCGAACCAGCGCATTCCGCCTGTGACTCGCATGGCGTCTGATAGATGGACGGTGAGCTCGCCGTACACAGCGAGTTCTTCATAGCTTGTGTCCCGCACATACTCAAAGTCGATCTCGCTCAAATCCCCTTCGTAAAAGCGCGGCCAGAAGCCGCCATAGATACCACCTGTGGTGCAGACGGGATCTCCCGTATTGCGGCAGGCGTTCTTAAACAGGTTCATGCCGGGATTGTGGCTGAGCTGATAGACGCTGGTGTCCTGATCCATGTAGAACACGCCGCCAATCCAGTCGATTTTGCTGTCTGAGCTGTTGGATACGAGCCGAAATTCCTGAATAACGGCTTCGTCATCGTAGCCCCGCTCGGCGCGTTGAATCGGTCGCGGCCATTCGCCACCATAGAAGAGCGAATTCCAGTCCCGGCTAGTGCCGTCAACCTCTCCGCCACTTGCCCAGAGACCTCCGTTGTCGCTTTCACCAACGCCCTCGTTGTCGTAGGTGGACGTGGTTGAAGTGAATGTGGCGAAACCCAAATCCCATTCGACGTCCAGACTCGCCATATCAACGTCTCTGGACGAAGGCTCCAGGATCACCTGTCCGCTGTCATCGTCGCCATAGCTAAAAGCCAGCTCAGAACCGGCGGGCTGATTGTTGTTCCCCAGAGTCGTAGAGCGACGCGCGCCTACCTCGTCGCTTTGTGCCTGGTAATTAAGCTGCAGACTCAAGTTTTCGGACAATTCACCGCGGAGCGAAAGGCGAAAGAAGTCGATTTCTACATCATCGGCATCCTCTACAGACTCGAAACAGCCGGTATTGAACAGCACCGCATTGTCAGACGCCGCCCGTGGGTCTACACAGTTGCCATCAACATTCAGCAGTGGTTCGCGAAACTCATTCAACTGGTAGGCATTGACGTAATCTATAACGCCATCGTCGTCAATTCGACTGTAGACGGCCCGCAACGCGAAGGTCTCGCTGAGGGGGATATTGATCATCGCATCGATGCCGAGGTTGTTCCCCGAAGAACCAGAGGTTTGCCCGTAGTCCACTTCCAATTCAGCATCGAATGCTTCTGGATCCGGTCGGTTGCCGATATAGCGCACTGTCCCACCCAAAGACCCTGAACCGTAGAGGGTGCCCTGTGGACCACGCAGTACTTCTACTCGCTCGATGTCCTTAACCAGGAAGTTGGCGAACAGTGGTGTGTTGTCGTAATAGGTCGCAACGGTAGGCACCGCGTTAAGCATGATGTCGCCGTTTGCACCGTTGTCGACGTTGAGGCCGCGTATAACGATACTATTGACCGTGCCGCCGTTGCGGTAACCACGATCTACTACCGTGATGCCATGCATTGCTCGGAGCACATCGTTCTGGTTGATAGCATTTAATAGGTCGAGGCTTTCGCCGGAGATCGCCGAGATGTTGTAGGGGATATCCTGCACACTGGACTCGCGACGGGTAGCGGTCACGAGAACTTCCTCGATTTTAGATGACCCGCTTTCCTGGGCTCTGGGCGCGGCCGGCAGCGTGATGCAGGCCGCGGCAACGGCTATGGCCATCGCATTATGTCTAAAGGTACAGGTGTTGTGCATCGGTCTTTCTCCGGGTTTTTCCATGATGGCCAAAAAAGTACCGCAAAGCTCCGCTCGCGCGTAGTGCCAGTCACCACATGGCTGCTAGTCCAGATCGTTGGTGCTTGTCCGCACCGATAGCGAGGCTATCGGTGCGGGCTGGTCTTTGAGACGGGCCGGAATCAGCGATGCCGCGGCGCTGAGCGCCAGCCCGGCCACGGCGAGATAGATGAGCAGTGTGTAGTTGTTGTCACCGAGTAGAAACCCGCCAGCGAGGGGACCGCTAGCCAGTCCCATCTTGGAGGCAAAGCCTCCCAACGCTGCCATTTGGCCGGTGCCGTCAAAGGCGGACACCAAGCCGAGAAGATAGGACATGACGAAGGCCCAGGTGATACCGATCACGACATTGGCGATGAGGAAAGCGACTTTGTTCTCACTGAATAGCAGTGCCCACGTTGCGGCGAGCGTCAAGAGAATGCCTGCAGCGAGCGGCAATGCACGACCGAAACGCGTATGAAAAACAATTACCAGCGCGGCGCCCAACAGCGCAATCCAGCCCGAGGCCGCCAGCACGAGGGTGATGAAATCAAGGGTGAGGCCCGAGTGCTTGCCAAGGCCGATGATGAAAGCGAATAGTCCATTATTTGCCGCCTGAAAGAGGAAGATAGAGATCAACACCAGAGCAATTGGCAAGCGCGGGATGCGCGCTGAGGCGCGCCCTTCAGGCGACGGCTTTTTGTCAGACACCGCGTATTGGTCCAGGAAGGGCAGCATCAGCAGTGTTGCGATGCTGAATGAGATAAGAGAAAAGAAAAGAACCTCGGTGCCCAAGACCGGTACCAGGCGGGGGATGAAAAGGTTGCCCAGACCACCGAGTCCAAATTGTATGAACAGCAGTACGCCAAAGGTGCGGTCGGGGTTTTCCGTTCTGGCAATGACCGAAAATCCCGTGCCGACCAGCGCTCCACCAACGAAACCGTGAGCGAAACGGATAGCGATCATGGCATCGGGTAATGACACCAGCATGGAGAGAAAATCCATGGCAATCAAGGTTAACAGCAGCCCGTAGGCCACCGGTCGCCAACGCAGGCGACGGATAATGAAGACGATCAACAACGCGCCCACGGCGGCACCGTAAACATTAGCGGAAGCGGCGAAGCCGGCTTGTCGGTCCGTGAAGTTCAGCCCTTCTTTCAGACCATGGACGATCGCCGGCATAATATTGACGTAAAACAAACCCGCGGTGGCCAGGAATGCGAGGAACACCCGTGCCGCCATGCCATTTGGCGCCGCGACCCAACGGGCTGTTGATGACCTGCTCACTCTCCCGTGCTCCGCCCCGTTGCTGCCTCGGCTGTCTTGATAGGCCCAAGTGCCTCCAACGCCGGGGAGGCATAACCCTTCTCATAACAGGGGAAGGGCACCTGTGATTCGCGATAGCTCTTCAGCGGCTGTCCAAGCCCATGCCACCCGTTCTCACGCACATCGCGTACGTAGTCCAGGTCGAGTCGCAGCGGCATAATCTCGCGGCCCTTACCCGCGATGTGAATCACTTCTCCGCCGGGGCCGGCAACGATGGATTGACCTACACCCAGTGGGCCCGCGACATTCACATCGAAGAAATAACATTGGTGGGTCGCTGCGCTGGCTCGCACCATGCACTGTTCCACGTCCCGATCCATCGTGCTGGTTAGGGAGGGGTGAAGTATTACTTCTGCACCCATGCAGCTCAGGGTGCGCAGAGTCTCCGGAAACCACATGTCGTAGCAAATAGATATTCCAAAGCGCCCAATGTCCGGGACATCAAACACCACGGCTTCAATGCCAGGTGTCACCCCCTTCTCGTAGGGCAGCCATGGGAACTGTTTTCGATAGCGCGCAATGATCTCCCCGTCGGGGTTTATCACCGGTGTCGTGTTAAAGCACTGCGAACCGCTTTGCTCCATGATCGAACCGGGTATGAGCCAGATGCCGCTGCGCCGTGCCACCTCCCTGAAACGCTCCTCAAAGGGGCCGCCGGGCATTGGCTGTGCGTGTTTAGGATCGCTTCCCAAGGCATTCAGCTCCCCCAGGACCACCATGTCTATCCACGGATAGCGCAGTGCGACCGCATCGATCTCCGCCTCTATGGAGTCGAGGTTGTCACCGTTGATCGCCTCCAACTGTAGGCCTGCAATTCCTATTTTGCTCATTCTAGTCCCCTGTGGCTGCTGGCCACATTAGCCGGAATGAGTGATGCTACCTAGGTCCAGTTGCGGGTGCCGTGATGGACCAGGCAGGCAAGTCGGCCGTGCCGGCAGGCGCATCGGCATCCGCTGGCTGGAAAAACGCGGAGTCGACTACTTGTCCGTCTGCATTGAAAAATCGGATCTGCTGATCGTCGATGACGATAGAGTAGGCTTTCTCTTCAGCATAGTTCCAGCGCCTCCACTGACGAAACAGGCGGTCCTCCTCGATGTGCCAGTGACCCGTATCCTGCTCCTCGTTGGAAAATCCCAGCACGCCAGTCATGGTTCCGTCACGGTGGTACTTGATCGTGCAGGGGGCGCCGTCTACTTCTCGGTAGACAATGGTGGCGCAGCTGATAGCATCAATGAGCTTTTCTCCCTGCAGCCACTCACCGGTTGTTGTGGAAAGTTGTTCTACCTGCGTCTTCACCTGCGACCGAATTAGCTCAACGAGCCGTGTCACGCCCGGTCGTATCTGCTCCACCTTGAGGCTGGTTATCCCCATGCGGAAACAGTTCTCTGCGCTGTCACTATTGGCGTAGTAGTGACGGACCGATTCGATCAGTATTCCTTTTTGCGAGGCGGCGCCTGCGAAAGCTTCCACATCGAAATCCTTGGGCGTGCGCACCCAATAGGTGGTGCCGCCAACTTCCGGGGAAATCTCCATGGGTACACCGCGCATCCAGTTCAGCGCATCGCGCAGTGCCAGACGCCGCTCCTGTAAGACTCGGCTTAGGCGCGTCATCAGCGAGTCGTAGTGTCCCAGCGCAAGGAAGTAGGCAGCCGTTCGCTGGTTGTTGAGTGGGGGGTGGTTCATAACCGTTCGTCTTAGCGCGCGGGCCCGCTGGATAAAGGGCGCGTCGGCGACAATGAAACCCAGTCTTAAACCTGGAGCGAGAACGTTTGACAAACTACCGACGTAAATGACCCGTCCTGTTTCGTCCATACTTCGCAGTGCTGGCTGAGGCTTGTCCAGATAGTTGATCTCGCATTCGTAATCATCTTCAATGATGAGGAAATCGTGTTCCTGAGCCGCGTCTAGCAGTGCTTCGCGACGTTTCGGGGACATGCAGGCGGCAGTCGGGATCTGGTGGCTGGGCGTCACGTAGACCAGATCACATAGATTGAGGCGATCGTTGATTACGATGCCCTCAGCATCCACGGGCTGATGGACCACTGTTGCGCCGTTCTGGGAGAGGAGTTCCCTAAGGTCGCTGTTGCCGGGTTCTTCGACCGCCACAGTCACGTCTGTGTCAGCGAGCAGGTGACTGATTAGATAGAGGCTATTCTGCGTGCCGAGGGTAAGCAGGATCCCGTCCGATCGTGCGTGAATGCCTCGTCGGGTAAGCATCTTTGTGCGTATTTCATCCAGCAACATCGCGTCGTCCGCATCACCGCTGCCGACCGACCAGTCGCCAACATCG
>JBLIIW010000064.1:0-18451 GCA_047635315.1 Halieaceae bacterium
TTCTAGCGCTTCCGGCTCCGCAAGAATGGCAACGGTACAGGCGGAGGTATGAATACGACCCTGCGATTCGGTTTCCGGGACGCGCTGTACCCGGTGGGCGCCAGATTCAAATTTCAGGTGCGCAAAAACGTCACGCCCCTCTATGCGGCTAATAATCTCTTTGTAGCCGCCGTGGTCACCGGAGCGCTCGGAGAGCACTTCCAGACGCCATCCCTTGCGCTCCGCATAACGCCCGTACATGCGAAACAGGTCACCAGAAAAAATAGCAGCCTCGTCGCCGCCGGTGCCCGCGCGAATCTCCAGAAAAACGTTATTGCCGTCGCGCGGGTCCCGGGGCAGGAGCAGTAACTGCAGCTCTGCTTCCAGCGCTGCGCGCCGTATTTCGCCCTCGGCGATCTCGCTGCCGGCCATCTCGCGCATCTCGGCATCGTCATCCGCAAGCATGCTGCGGGCGTCCTCGAGATCTTCCTGCAGCCGCCGGTACCCGGCGTAGCACTGCACCACCGTCTGCAGCTCGGAATATTCGCGCGAAAGCTGTCGGAACTGCTCTTGGTCACCGATGACCCCCGCATCGCCGAGCAGTGCCGAAACTTCCTCGTGACGCTCGCTGAGCGTCTCCAGTTTGTACAACAGGGAGTCTTTCACTGCAGGGTCGGGCCGGGTGTCTGCTCGCTGCTGCCCGCCTTGCGGGATAGGCCACTCGCCTCGGTGCCCGAGGCGGCTGCGCTGCCATTGGAATCTTGCATCTTCTGCGCTTGCTCCGCGGTGTTTTGCTCCGCGCTGTCCACTGTCTCGACTCCCGGGGTCGCTGCGAGCGCATCTGCGGGCAGACCGAGTAGCCGCACCGCGTGGCCGAGCACGTCGTGCCGACCCTCGGCGCTGGCTTTCTTCAGACCGGCGGTCGGTGAATGAATCAGCTTGTTGGTTATGGCGCGGGCCAGCTGGACCACCACCTGTTGTGGATCGTCACCGCGGTTAATGGCGGCCAGGGCGCGATCCACTTCCTGCTGTCGCAGCGCTTCCGCAGACTGGCGATACTGCTTCACCAGGTCCACGGCAGCGAGGCTGCGCCGCTCCTCGCCCAGGGAGGATATACCCGCAGCGATAATCTCGTCGGCCATGGAGACCTGGCTCTTGCGCGCCTGCAGGTTGCTGTCCACGATCTGGCGTAAATCATCAACGCTGTATAGATAGACATCGTTGAGCTCGGCGACCTGGGACTCAATATCCCGCGGCACAGCGATATCGACCATCAACATGGGGCGATGCCGGCGCGCGCGCAGCGCCGCCTCCACCGCGCCCTTGCCGAGAATCGGCAGCTGGCTGGCTGTCGAAGTAATCACAATATCGGCGTTGGGCAGGTTATCGGGTATTTCCGAGAGCAGTATCGCCTCGGCGCCGAACTTCTGGGCGAGTTCCCGGGCGCGCCCGAGGGTGCGGTTGGCGATAAGTATCTCACTCACTCCCGCTTCGATCAGATGCCGGGTGACCAGCTCTATGGTCTCACCGGCACCCACCAGAAGCGCCTTGCAGTCGCCCAGATCGGTAAAAATGTGCCGCGCCACATCCACGGCTGCGTAGGCGACGGAAACCGGGTGTTCACCGATCGCCGTATCCGTGCGCACTTTTTTTGCGATAGAAAATACCCGCGGGAACAGGCGGCCGAGCTCACTACCAACGGTGCCCGCTGCGGCGGCAACCGCATAGGCGGACTTGAGCTGGCCGAAAATCTGCGGCTCGCCGAGCACCATGGAATCGAGACCCGCCGCGACCTGCACCATATGCCTGAGGGCCCGGTCTCCCTCGTGGTGATAGGCTACTGCGCGCAGTTCATCGGCGGAAAGATGATGATAGCCGGCAACCCAGTCGATCAGTTCGCCGGCCTTTTCCCGCAGCGACTGATTGCCTGGCGCGATCGCGTAGATCTCCGTGCGATTGCAGGTAGACAGCACTACGACTTCGTCGATATCGGTCTCGCGGCAGGCATCATGCATGGCTTCAGCAACCTGCTCGGGCGCGAAAGCAACGCGCCCGCGTACGTCCACATGTGCGGAGTTGTGGTTGATACCAAGAGCAATCAGGTTCACAGCGATTTTTGTCTATCCAGCGAATCGGGACTAACGTCAGGCGATTTTAACAGTCTGGGCGTCAATTGATAGGCGATCCCGCCGCTCCGGTCCGGCGTCCGTACGGACGCCGTTACTTCCCGCCCCGCTGCGCCGAGCGCCCGGCCGCGCTGGCAGCACGCCGACTGGAGCGTGGGTTTCGCGGTCCCAGTGTGTCATCATTCGAGTGTCATGTTTGAGTCCCGCCTATGAATCCTGAGCCCTCTGCGGCCACTTTTACTGCCTTCGCCCTCGCCGGACCGGTCCTGCACCCGGTTACAGCGACGCAGCGCGCTATTGCCAGCGGGCTCCTCGCCGGACTCCTCCTGCTGGGCGGCTGCGCCAGCAGCGGTGAGCGTATGGCGACCGACGCCAACGCCGCAGATGGCGACATAGCCAACAGCGAAGCCGCCGCGAATGCGGACGGCAGTGACACACCGCCAGAGCCGCCGATTCCCGAAAGGCCGATCCCCGAGGCCTCCGTGTACCCCCTACTGCTGGCGGAATTCGCCCTGCGCCGCCGGGACTTTGATACGGCGCTGAACACCTACCTGGAGCAGGCTGAAATACTTCGGGATCCGGCCGTAAGCGCACATGCAACGCATCTCGCCCAGTACCTGCAGCGCGAGTCGGAGGCCTACCGGGCCGTCGGCCTGTGGGTCGAACTCGAGCCCGATAACCTCGAGGCCAACGCGACGCTGGCTACCCTGCTGGCGCGCCAGGGCCGCACTCTTGAGGCACTGCCGCATCTTGCGCTGGTGGCGCGCGGCGGCGACAGCGCCCGCTTCCCCCTGCTGCTCAACCGCTTTAAGGCGCTCTCCCCCACAAACCAGGCCGCTCTGGATGCGGCCGTGCAGGCGCTGCTGGACGCGGACTTTGGCGATAACGTCGCACTACTGCTGACCCATGCCCTGATGGCCGATGAGGCCGGCAAACCAGAGCTGGCAATGGCGCGTCTGGAGCCGGTTTTCGCCCTCGACCCCTACGTTGATCAGGCGCTGTTACTGGAGGCAAAGCTGCTCCTGAACGAGGGCGTCGAAAACCCGCTGGCGCGTATCGAAGAGGCCCTGGAGGTCGATCCTTCGCGGTCCCAACTGCGCTTGCAGTACGCGCGCCTGCTGACCCGCAACGATATGGCGGCGGCGCGAGCGCAATTCGAAATACTGGCCACAGACAGTCCGCAGAATGCTGACCTGCTGTTCTCCCTGGCCCTGCTCAACCATGAACTCGATGACAACGTCGCGGCAAAGGCCTATCTGGGCCAGGTGCTGCAACTCGGCAAGCGCAAAGATGATGCCTATTTCTTCCTCGGGCAGATCGCCATCAGCGAGGGCGAGAGCGAAACGGCCATCTACCACTTCCAGCAGGTGAGCGATGGCAAGGATCTCCTCAACGCCACGGTGAACATCGCCCAGTTGCAGCTGGCTGCGGGCCGGGATGAGGCCCTTGCCAACTATATGGATCGCCTGCGCGAGAGCTACCCGCCGCGCCGCGAACAGCTGTACGCCGTCGAGGCCAACGTCTACAGCGAGCGCAATCGCGATGCCCAGGCCCTGGACCTGCTGGGACGCGCTATCAGCGAGTTTCCGGAGTCAGACAACTTGCGCTACGCGCGCTCCATCCTCTACGAACGAGCCGATGATATTGCCGCAGCGGAAGGTGAACTGCGCAGCATAATTTCCCGCGCCCCGAACAATGCCACGGCCCTAAATGCCTTGGGCTACACCCTGGCCAATCGCACCGAGCGCTATGAGGAAGCCCGCACACTCATTGAGAAGGCTGTGCGCCTGTCGCCCAACGAGCCGGCCATCCTCGACAGCATGGGCTGGATACTCTATCGCCAGGGCGACATGCAGGGCGCGGCGGAATTCCTCACTCGGGCCTATGCACGATTCCCCGATCCTGAAGTGGCCGCACACCTAGGCGAAGTCCTGTGGGTCAGCGGCAACACCACCGGGGCCATGAACGTTTTTCGCGACGCCCTGCGCAAGGATCCGCAGCATGCGGTGCTAAACGAGACCCTGGACCGATTGGGCATCACGCTACAGGCCGATGCCGAACCCTGAGGGCTTGCGCTTGCGGGGTGAGCGCCTGAGCAGGCTGGCCGCCGCGACCTGCATCATCATCGTTGCCACCGGCCTGCTGGCCGGCTGCGCGGCGCGTCCCAGGTTACCGCCGCCACCCCCCGGCGCCGAATCCACGGCGCCCCTGTCCGAAGAAGCGCGCTGGGCGGCGCACCGGGAACAGCTCAGCGCACTCAATAGCTGGAACACGACCGGCAAAGTCGCCTACCGCGTACCCGGCGATGCGGGCAGCGCCAACCTGCAATGGCAGCAGCAGGACAGCGTCAGCGAGTTACGCTTGTCGGGCCCCCTGGGGGCAGGCAGCACCCTGATCACCAGCGAGGGCGCGCTGTTGCGGGTGCTGCGCGACGGTATCGAACGCCTCTACCCCGCTGACGCCGCGCCCTGGCTCAGCGGCGACAGGCTACTGCCGGTTCCTGTCGCCTCGATCAGGCACTGGCTCACCGGCGTACCAGACCCCACGCTGCCGGTGGACGCCCTGCAGCGCAGCAACTCCCTGGCCACACAGATCGAGCAAGATGGCTGGATTATTCGTTACGACAGCTACCAGACGGTCGAGGACCTTACCCTGCCCGCTCGCCTGACCCTACAGGCACCCGCGGCGAACCTGACCCTCAAGGTGATTCTGCGCAAGTGGGAATTGAGCACGGCTAACTGAGCCCACTGCACTGCACCTGGGACACTGTGAATACCCGGCCCCGGCAGCTCTGCGCTGGCAAGCCGTGCGATACTCTGGGCGCACGCCAGCCGCCCTGCATCGTTGCTCCACAGATTCGCACACCGGGAATTCGACCTTCGTACTATGCCAACGCTGTCCCTTCCCGCTCCCGCCAAACTCAACCTGTTCCTGCACATTTGCGGTCGTCGGGACGATGGCTATCACCATCTGCAGACCCTCTTTCAACTGCTCGACTACGGAGATGAACTGCGGCTGGAGGTGCGCGATGACGAGCAGATCAAGCTGCGTTGCAGCGGACCGCAGCTTCTCGATAATGTGCCAGAGGACGACAATCTGGTGTTGCGGGCGGCGCGCGCACTCGTGGAACACGTACCTGCAGCAGTGCCCGGCGCGGATATCCAGCTGCTAAAGCGCTTGCCCACCGGCGGCGGACTGGGCGGCGGCAGTTCGGACGCCGCCACGACGCTGCTCGGCCTGAATAAGCTGTGGCGTCTTGGTCTATCGATCGATGAACTGCTTACGCTGGGCGCGGAACTGGGTGCCGACGTGCCGGTGTTCATAAAGGGCTGCAGCGCCTGGGGTGAGGGCATTGGGGAAAAACTGACCCCCGTGACCTTGCCGCAGCGTTGGTATCTGGTCATCCACCCGGGATGCAGCATCGCGACCAAAGAGATTTTTTCACACGCGGAATTGACACGCGACAGCCCCGCCATCACAATGGCCGACTTTTTTGCGGGTCATATCCGCAACGACTGCGAAGACCTTGTACGACAGCTGGCGGAGCCGGTAGATAAGTCGTTGATTTGGTTAAGCAATTTTGAGAGGGCAGCAATGACCGGCACGGGAGCCTGCATATTTGCGCAGTTCCCGACGCGCGAGGCGGCAGAGGCCGTCTCCGCGCAGGTACCGGGGCAGTGGCAGGCATTTGTGGCGCGGGGCGTCAATCGCTCGCCCACCCTGGAATGTCTGGAGCGGTCCGCGCTGTGAGCCATAAGTTTATTGGGGTGTCGCCAAGTGGCAAGGCACCGGGTTTTGATCCCGGCATTCGCAGGTTCGAATCCTGCCACCCCAGCCATTTTTCCGTATCGTTTGGTGCATATTGACCATGCATCGTGAACGGTCAGCAGGGAATCGCGTCGTGTCTGCAAAGCTCAGGGTATTCACCGGCAACGCCAATCCGGAACTGGCCCGCAAGGTCGCCAGTCGCCTGTATCTTTCTCTGGGTAAGGCGGACGTAGGCTGCTTCAGCGACGGTGAGATTGCCGTAGAACTGAACGAGAACGTGCGCGGCAAAGACGTATTTGCCCTGCAGCCGACCTGCGCTCCCACCAACGACAACCTGATGGAATTGCTGGTGATGATCGACGCCATGCGTCGAGCGTCCGCAGGGCGTATCACCGCCGTGGTGCCCTACTTCGGCTATGCGCGACAGGATCGCCGCGTACGCTCCTCGCGAGTACCCATTTCCGCCAAGGTGGTCGCGGATATGATGGTCAGCGTCGGTGTCGACCGGGTGCTAACGGTAGATCTGCACGCCGAACAGATTCAGGGCTTTTTCCAGTGCCCGGTGGATAATATCTACGGCTCCCCGGTATTGAACGACGATATCCAGCAGTGCAATTACGACAATGTGATGGTCGTGTCGCCCGATATAGGTGGCGTGGTGCGGGCGCGGGCAATCGCCAAGCAGCTCAACGATGCGGAACTGGCCATCATCGACAAGCGGCGTCCAAAGGCCAACGAAACCGAGGTGATGAACATCATCGGTAACGTTGAAGGCCGCGTGTGCGTGCTGGTGGATGACATGGTGGACACGGCGGGCACACTTTGTAACGCCGCGAATGCCCTCAAGGAGCAGGGCGCCACCAAAGTCGTCGCCTACTGTACACACGCGGTGCTCTCGGGCAGGGCCCTAGAAAACGTACGCAACTCGCAGCTCGATGAGTTGGTGGTGACAGACACCATTCCCCTCTCGGTGGAGGCGCAGTCAATCGCAAAAATTCGCCAGCTGACCATTGCGGATCTACTGGCAGAATCGATTCGCCGCGTATCGAACGAAGAGTCGATCAGCGCGCTGTTCTCCTGAGGCGGGCGGGCTAGGTCGAGCGGACAAGGTCGAGCGGAAAGGGTCGAGCGGAAAAGCCATCAGCTGTAGCGCCATTTACTGCAGCAACCAGTGCAGCGTCTGCTGAAAAAGCAGCCAAAAATCTGGCAGCGCACTAAACAGAACACGGATCCGGTGAACTGACCGGGCCATTGCTAACGCCGCAGGCACAAGGTGCCAGAAAAAGCGGCGTTTTTTAAGAGAGACGGGGAAGCTGGTCGCAGGTGACCCCGTACTTCAAAGGAGACGAACATGTCTGAACAACGGGCTATCCATGCCACACTGCGTAGCGATCTGGGGAAAGGTGCGAGCCGCCGCCTGCGTCGCAGCGTCGACCATATTCCGGCGATTATTTACGGCGCTGGCAAAGATCCCGCCCCGCTCACAGTAATCCGCAAGGACCTGGAAAAGGCGCTGGAAAATGAAGCGTTTTTCTCACAGGTTATCGACGTCAATGTCGATGGCGACGTACAGCCAGCCATCCTCAAGGACCTGCAGCGGCACCCGGCAAAGAACCTGGTCATGCACGCGGACTTCCTGCGTATCGACGCCAAGGTTGCCATCAAGGTTAGCGTTCCGCTGCACTTCGTCAATGAAGATAAGTGCCACGGTGTGCGTATCGAAAGCGGCATCATCGAGCACCTGGTCACGGATGTGGAAGTGCTGTGTCTGCCCGGCGATATTCCCGAGTACATTGAGGTTGATATGGAGCACATCACCACCAGTGACATTCTTCACATCTCCAATCTGAACTTTCCAGCGGGTGTGGTATCCACCGCGCTGGAACTCGGCGAAGATCACGATATGGCTGTTGCCTCCGTTACCGCCAAGCGCGGCGGTGCTGCGGACGACGAAGAGGGCGCAGCTGCAACGCCCGAGACCGATAGCGAGGGCAGCGACGAAGGCTGAGTATCCCCGGCTCCCAGCGCATGCAGGGAGCCGTTGGTCCAGCGAGCGGTGCGGGTTCCGCCAGTCGGAGCCGCGCTGAGCACAGCCCGGCCATCTCGTCTGTCGTCACACAGGACCTGCAATGGCATCGTCCATTTCCCTAATTATTGGCCTTGGCAATCCGGGCGCCCCTTACGCGGGCACCCGGCACAATGCCGGGGCCGATTTCGTCACCGAGTTGGCGCGAGTCACCGGGGGCAGCCTAAAGTCGGAGAGCCGTTATTCAGGGCTGACCGGCGAGGTCCAACTCGACGGGCACCGGCTACGCCTGCTGATACCCACAACTTTTATGAACAAGAGCGGAACCGCCGTGGCAGCGCTGGCGGGCTTCTACAAAGTCCCACCCGAGCAGATGCTGATTGCCCACGACGAACTGGATATGCTCCCAGGCACCGCGCGCTTCAAGTTTGACGGCGGTCACGGCGGCCACAACGGCTTGCGAGACATCATCCCTGCCCTGGGGAATCATCGGGACTTTCATCGTTTACGTATCGGCATAGGCCACCCCGGATCAGCCAGGCAGGTCAGCGACTACGTGCTGTCAAAAGCCTCCGCAGCGGACCGGGAAGCCATCTCAGCCAGTATCGACGAGGCTATCCGCGCTCTGCCACTGCTGCTCGCCGGCGACCGCAGCAAGGCGATGACGAAGCTGCACAGCTTTAACGGCGGGTCGCAACCAGACACAGGGACTGGCTAGCCGTAGCGGCACAGCAGTCACGGAATCAAAACAGACAGGCGGCGGTGTTATCCGCCCTAGAGGATTTTCATGGGATTTAAATGCGGCATCGTCGGCTTGCCTAACGTCGGTAAATCGACCCTGTTCAACGCGCTGACCCGCGCCGGTATCGACGCGCAGAACTTCCCCTTCTGCACCATCGAACCGAATGCCGGTGTTGTACCCGTCCCCGATCCACGGCAGACCAACATTGCCGAGCTGGTCAAACCACAGCGAGAAATCGCCACGACCATGGAGTTCGTCGACATTGCCGGGCTGGTAGCCGGTGCCAGTAAAGGCGAAGGACTCGGCAATCAGTTCCTTGCGAATATCCGCGAAACAGACGCCATAGCGCACGTCGTGCGCTGCTTCGACGATGAGAACGTGGTTCACGTATCCAACACCGTGGACCCGCAATCCGATATCGAGGTAATCAACACGGAGCTGGCCCTGGCGGACCTGGAAACCTGCGAGAAGCAGCTTGCCAAGGTGCAGCGCACGGCCAAAGGTGGCGACAAGGAATCGGTGGCCATGAAAGCGCTACTCGAGAACCGTCTGCTGCCACAGCTCAACGAGGCGCAACCGGTGCGCGCCCTGGAGTTGAAGGAGGAGGAACAGGCTCTGCTCAAAACCCTGTTTCTGCTCACCAGCAAACCCACCCTGTATGTCGCCAACGTCGACGAGAACAGCCTCGAGGGCAACAGCCATGTCGACGCGGTACGGGCCATCGCCGCCGATGAAAACGCCGAAGTCGTGGTGATCTGCAATAAGCTCGAATCAGAGATTGTTGAACTTGAAGACGACGAGCGGGCTGAATTTCTCGCGGATATGGGCATGGACGAACCCGGGCTCAATCGTGTTATCCGCGCCGGCTACCAGCTACTCAAACTACAGACTTACTTCACCGCCGGTGAAAAGGAAGTACGCGCCTGGACGGTGCGGGTTGGCGCCACCGCGCCGGAAGCCGCCGGTGTCATACACACGGACTTCCAGAAGGGCTTTATTCGCGCGGAAGTGGTGGGCTATGAAGATTTTGTTAAGCACGGCGGTGAGCACGGCGCCAAGGAAGCGGGTCGCTGGCGGCTCGAAGGCAAGGACTACGTGGTGCAGGACGGAGACATCATTCACTTTCGCTTTAACGTCTGAACACAAACCGGGACAAACAACAGGCGGCGGGAGCCGCCGCTTTTAGTTAATGATTTCGCTCGCCGTAGGCAGGTAAATCTCGTAGCCGGCCTTGATGCTGTCCACATCACCGCGATTGAAAGCCCGAGGATTCAGGCGCTGAATCGTCTCCATAGTGTCCAGGAGCGATACTTCTTGCGGGCGGACACTGGACGCTATGGACCACAGCGTTTCATCCTTGCCGACGCGATAGTTTTCCCCGGCAACCGGCTTCGCAAGGAAGCTTTCTTCGGGATACACCGTCAGGTTCTGAACGGCTTCCTGACTAGACAAGGAGCGGGGCAACTCGCGGGAATCGGCGTCACCCAGTGTGGCCGCCTTGCCCAACTGGTCTCCCGCCGCATCGGCCTGGCGATTCAGACGATCAAAAATCTCTTCCTGATCAATCTCGATCGCTTCGGGAAAACCGGTCGGGCAGAGGGCAATTTCCTCGTCCGCATAACGGGTCATATCGAGCTCCAGCGCCGCCAGCTTGTCGGCGTTGAATCCCTGTACATCCAGCGCCCCGGTTAACGCACCCACCGTAGCGAGCGTTCGCGCCTGAGCCAGCAGCAAGCGGGTACGGGCAGAAATCAGGGTCCTCTGCGTATCAAAATATTCGTTCTGACTGTCCAGCAGATCCAGAAGAGAGCGCTGCCCGAGGTCGAATTGATCGTTGTAGGCTCGGCGTGTTCTATCCTGCGCCGTCAGTTGCTGTTCAAGGTAGCTCACCTGGCGGATCAGAACGTTCGCATCGTTGAAGGCGATAACCGTTTCGCGACGCACGTTCAGGCAGGCCTCCTTGCGCCTCTCTATGGCCGAGTAGTAACGGTTGGCGAATTCCTTGCGCCGGGCGGAGTCGGCGCCGCCGCGGTACAGGTTATAGCTCATGACCACTTCCACGGCTTCGAGGTCGTAGTCGCCGAGGATGCCATCGGTGTTTGACTCTTTCTCGTTGCGATAACGAAGATCCAGGCGCGGCATCATGGGGCCACGGGTAGCATTCATGGACTCCCGGGCGGAGCGCAGTTCCTCGATCGAGCTGTTGACGTCCGGACTATTTACATAAGCCACCCGCAGCGCTTCTTGTCGCGACAGGGGCATGGCACTGGCCGGGATACCGGGTTCAGACAGGTTGTCTCCGGGTAGCAGGCCGATAACACGCTGAAACTCGGTTCGCGTGTCATGCAGGTTGGTCACTTCCGTGAGCAGGTTTGACTCGGCCAGCGCCATACGCGCAGAAGCCTGCTCAAAATCGACTCGCTGGCTGATACCGGCATCGGCGCGCTCGGCGATCTTGTTGAAGACCTGCCGGTGGACGACGTAATTCTCCTCTGCAAAGGTCACCAGATGCTGATAGAGCACGGTATTTAAAAAAACGTCCGTAGCATCCAGGGCGACCTGTTGTGAAGCGCCATGAAAGTCGTAGTAACTCGCCATCTTCGCGTAGCGACGGGAGCGCACCTCATCCCGGGTCTGGAAACCATCAAAGAGCAGTTGGGTAATACTGAAGCGCAGCGCATCGCTCTCGTAGTCGCCAAAGTCGCGCAGCGGTGTCTGCCGGTCTTGCCAGGAGTAATCTCCACTCAGGTCAACGCTGGGAAGATACCCACCGCGCGCCACTAATTCAGATTCTCTGACCGCCTCAAATTCGTAGTAGGCTGACGTTACTGTCGGGTTCACGGACAGCGCATGGACCACTGCTTCGGTGTAGTTGCTGAGTTGTTTTGCAGGGACGGGCTCGCTTTGTGCGAGAGTAGACCCGGTTTGTGCAAGAGCCGGCCCGGCTGCGATCAGCAGGAACGGAAAGACCAGAGGAAGCAAGGAGCGGCGGCGCGGTGCCGCGCGCTGGCCTGATGGGTGCAGACCTGACTGCGCGGTGCGGTCAACGCTCGCTGGTAGCCTCGAACTTACAGATGTTTCTAATATGATCATTAGGGGTTCTTTTTTAGTTGTTTTGGCTGGGTTTTTTACACCGCGGCTTTCAGTCACCAGTGCGACACATTGAATTTTGACGGCCAGTGGGTGAAGCTCACGGTCAACTAAAACCCAATGTAAGATCACTATACCAAAGACATATACCCGACTGACCGAAGACGAACGATACCAGATTTATGAGAGCGTAACAGAGCAATAGTCACACCATGAAATAGCGGCCCTGATCAACAAGCATCACAGCACCGTTTCCAGGGAAATAGAACGCAATACAGGTTTGCGGGGTTATAGACCCAAGCAAGCGCAAGAGAAAACGCAAGAACGAGAGCAGAACAGGCCCCGCTATCGAAAATTGACGCCTGATGTTCAATCATTGATCGCTGAAAATAGTAAGCGCGAATGGAGTCTAGATCAGGTGCACGGGCGACTTAGAAGCAAAGGGCTCCCCATGGTCTGCGCCACCACTATCTATGGCTTTATCCAGCGAGATAAAGGCTCTGGTGGTTATCTTTACCAGCACCTTCGCCATAGAAAACCCTACCAAAGGCGTACTGGCTCGCCAGACGCGAGAAGCCAAAATATCGGGCGCATATCGATTGATGAGAGACCGTCTATTGTTAATGAGAAGGAGCATCTCCAGACGATCACGTTTGATAACGACAGAGAATTTGCCTGCCACGCTCAAATTAAAAAAGCTCTCGGCGCAGACAACTATTTTGCGCACCCTTACCACTCCTGGGAGCGCGGCCTAAATGAAAATCATAATGGGCTGATACGCCAGTATCTCCCGAAAGGTATGGCGTTGGATAAGGTCGCCGATGAAGATATTATCCTGATCCAAAACAGGCTCAGCAACAGGCTCAACAATAGGCCTAGAAAGTTACTGGACTGTAAAACACCTAATGCAGTATACGATACGATGCGTTTAGCTGCATAATCGAGCTGTGTCGCACTGGCGACTGAAATCCGCGCACCTTGTTCCGTCGGTGCGCGCGCCTTACTAACCGTTTCCAACCTTGCCACCGTCAAGTTCTGAGGGGCCAAGCCCAAGGGTGGTTTTACACGGTAACATACCGCTTTGTTACGTTGCTATTTCGAGACGAATGCAGCCATCAGACCGTAATATCACTTTATGCCGCCTGATCCAAGTCAGTTAACACGCGAGTGCGCGAATCCGTGACGGACTACGCGATTCTATACGCGCGTAGGCGCTTTAGTACCGGGATTGCCATCCTGCTTATCGCTGCCTGTCTTTACCCGGCTTTTGCCGCTCTGCAGGGCAGCGGCGCTGTGCGCGTCGACCTGCAGCTAATGCGCGATCTTGCCGGCCAGCGCTATGGCAGTGAGGCCGTCCCCACGGTCAATGCATGGTCGGCGCTGCTGCACATACACCGTTCGCTACCAATAGAACAGCAGTTGCAGAGCACCAACACTTTCTTTAACAATCGTATTCGCTGGATGTCGGACCAGAGTATCTATGGCCAGGAAGACTACTGGGCTACGCCCCTGGAAACCCTGGGTCGCCTGCAGGGCGACTGCGAGGATTTCAGCATCGCCAAGTACGTCACGCTGCTGGCTCTGGGGGTATCCCCGGCCAGCCTGCGACTCGTGTACGTGAAGGCACGCTTGGCCAGCGGCGAATCGCAGGCGCATATGGTCCTCGCCTGGTACCAGACCCCGAGGTCTGTACCCCTGATTCTGGACAATCTTAATCCGATGATCCTCAGCGCTGAGCAGCGCAGCGATCTGCAACCCATTTTCAGTTTCAATGCCCAGGATCTCTGGCTGAGCAGCGGGTCCAATCCGACCACTGCCAGTCCCAGAGCCCGCCTGTCGCGATGGCACCAGGTGCTTGAGCGCATAGGCGGCGAAGGCCTGAGCGCCGACTGGTAGGAGAGTCACATGTCACTTTATAGACAATTATGGATTGCAATCGCCGTGCTCATGATGACGGTGTTCAGCATCACCTTTGTCATTAACGGGCTCAGTAGTAGTAGCTATCTGGAACGCCAGCTCTCAATTAAAAACAGCGATGACGCCAGCGCCCTGGCCGTGTCCCTGTCGCAGCAGGCACTGGACAGCATATCCCTGGAAATCCAGCTGGCCACACTGCTGGACCAGGGCTCCTACGAGCAGGTGGAGTTTGTGGATGCTGACGGTGCGGTGGTGTTCAATCGGAGGCAGCGCTTTGAACTGGGCCAGGCACCCGGCTGGATAAAGACGCTGTTTCCCATCGAATCTGTGCCCGGGAGCGCCGAAGTCAGCAACGGCTGGAATCTGCTGGGCAGCGTGACGCTCACAAGCAATGACGACTTCGCCTACGACGAACTGTGGTCCAGTGCCAAGCGAACACTGCTTGCGCTGGTTCTGGCGATTGTGGCAGCCGGTACGGCCGCATCACTGCTCCTGCGCATGATCCTCAATCCGCTTGCGCAGGTGGTAGACCAGGCCGAGGCGATTGGCAAGCGCCGCTTCCTCACCCTGCCGGAACCGTTCACCACAGAACTGGCGCAGGTCACCCGCGCCATGAACACCCTCGCCGAGCGCGTTCGCGGAATGCTGGAACGGGAATCCCAGCGCCTCGAGAAGCGACGCGAAGAAACAGAGATGGACCCGCTGACCGGGCTGCTGTTGCGCCAGTCCTTTATGGAGCGGCTGGCCGCCAGGCTCGATGCGAACGATGTGGATTCCGAAGGCGCTATTGCATTGGTTCGGCTGAACAACCTGGCCCGTATGAACCAGGTATACGGCCGTAAAACCCTGGACAACGTACTTAGGGACATCGGTGAAAACCTCAGAAGCGGCGAGTTCGCCGACAGCGAAATCGCCATTGGCCGCCTCAACGGATCGGACTTCTGTGTGCTGGCACCGCGCGCCGCCGATCCGATACAACTGGGAGAATCACTCCGACAGGCTGTAGAAGAAGTCCTGACCCGTCATGAACTGCAGCATGAGACATCGCTTCCTACTTCCTGCACCCAGTACACCGATAGCGATACGCTGAGCGAAGTGCTAAGCGATCTGGACGAGGCGATGCTGCTGGTGGAGACCGACGAGACACCACAGGTGGTACTGGCGACGCGCGCCCATCACCGCGTGGCATCGGTACGGGAACAAAGCGATCACTGGCAGGATGCAATCACGGAAGCACTGACAGAGCACCGACTACAGCTGGAGTACTACCCGGTCATCGATGGGCAGGGCAGCCTGCTCTATGAAGAGGGCATGCTGCGCATACATTTTCGCGACGAGTTGCTCAATGCCGGTGTTTTCATGCCCTGGGTTCATCGCCTGAACCTCGTCGGCGAGGTGGACCGGGCCGTGGTCTGCCTGGCGCTGGAACACATCGCCGAAAGCCGCTTGCGCACCTGCGTCAACCTGACCGCCGGCAGCCTGACCGACCCGGATTTTCCCCAGTGGGTAGAACAGCTGCTGCAGGAACATCACGCGCATGCCGGCAGGCTCTGTCTGGATGTGGGTGAATCCGTTGCCTTTTCCCATCCGGAGAGCTTCCGCAAACTCTGCGCGCACGTGCATCCCCTGGGTTGCCGGGTCGGCCTGGAGCATATGGGCTATCGGGTGAACGATATCGGCATGCTCAGCGAGCTGGGCGCTGATTACCTGAAAATCGACGGTTTGTTTATCAAGGGCCTGGACAGCAACCAGGGCGGTCGCGCATTACTGCGCACCTACGTGGGCATCGCCCAGTCACTGGGTATCGACTGTATCGCCGAGGGCGTTAACAATGCTGCGGAGTACCAGGCGGCGCTGAACTGCGGTGCCACCGGCGTCACCGGCCGCGGCGTAACACCGCCGGGCTGAACAACCTGGACTCAGACCAGCGGTCCGTCATCGAGAATATCCAGGGCATCATCGCTCTGGCGCAGGGCCTGGCGCTCAAGAATCTTCGCCTGCGCGCGCTCGGGTAGCTCCGTAAACAGCAGCACATTCTTGCTCATCAGAATGTCCAGCAGATCTTCCAGAACCCGCACAAACTCCAGATCAGTCCTGGCCAGATCCGAGATCTGCCCCACCCCGACCAAAAACTCTCGCAGTTCCGGGTCATCATCCGCAATCGACTCCAGGAACCCCGGCTGGGGTTCCCGGCTGACCGCAACGATTTCTTCACTGCTGCCACGCTGCACAAAAGCCATGAGCTACCTACTCTGACCGCAACCGCCGATACACGCTGCGCTGCCTGGGCAGCACATCAATCGACGATACCCGGATCTACCTTGTCATCAGGATTCTGGTTGAGCATCAGCTCGGCTTCCAGAGCAAGGAAACTGTCCCCCGCGTCGTCGCCGCCTGCCGCCGCCGGCGCAGAAGATGGCGTCGCCGCACCCTCCCCTGCACTATCGGCCACTCGACCCTCTTCACCACCGGGTAGGAGGATATCATCGTCCGTCGACAGGAGGTCAGCAGCGTCGATAGCGAAGCTGGTGTCCTCCGCCGTGGTCTGAGTGCCGTCGGTGAAGGTCACCGCGGACTTGCCGTGGATGATGACATCGCCATCGGCTGCCGTAGAAGCCGCGCTGTCGTCGGAATAGTTCAGCGCGATGCTCTCTACACCGAGCTCATCCAGGGACACCAATTCGCCCTCGTCGGTCACGCCGTCGGAGTCGGCATCCTGCCAGACTGCAAACTGATCCCATGCCTCGTCACCTTTATC
Source organism: Halieaceae bacterium (assembly GCA_047635315.1). Classification (GTDB taxonomy): domain Bacteria; phylum Pseudomonadota; class Gammaproteobacteria; order Pseudomonadales; family Halieaceae; genus Congregibacter. Next base: position 16,407 of record JBLIIW010000064.1, read on the forward strand.
GAGCATATCGTTGTCGTTGGTATCGAAGACTTCCTTCACAGCCTGCATGTCGGTTTTTGCCGTCTCGGACCACTCGGTGAAGATGTACTCCTTCGCCTCGTCAACGGTGCCAGACTGGTTGGCGTCGATAACCAGCAGTCCATCACCAGGTGCCACCCAGGCGGTGTTAACCGACTCGCCGGTGGTTTCGTCGGTGAACACCACGCCGGCTTCGCGGCTGAGGTATTCGACGCCGTCGCCGTCGAGGTCGATGGCGATGGGACTGACTGTCTCGCCATCGAAGGTGATCGTCACCTCAGTGCTCGTCGCTGCGGGGGTGGTGATCGTCAGGTCCGCCTCGGTGGCTGTTGCTGTAAAGGCAAGCGCGAACTCCGGGGGAGCGCTCGGCAGTCCAAACACCTGGAGGGTCAGCGTGTCGCTGATGTCGGCGCCCGCCGGCGCGGTAACAGTCCAGACACCGCCACCGTTGTCCGTGAGCGTGAGTAAACTCCCAGTGGAAAGACTCAGCGCCCCGAAGGCATCGTTCTCCGGTACACCCGTCACCGTCATCGTAAGCGTTTCGCTACCGTCACTATCCTTAAGCTCTGCAGTAATCGGGATTGCGTAGGTGTACTGATTAAGCGGTGTGGTCACACCGGTTATCGTGGCCGTCTCGATATCCTCCGTGGTCTCCGCCGCAAAGCTCAGCGTCGCCTTCCCATCCCCATCGAGTTGTATCGCTATTTCCGGCGTGTCATGGCTGTAGTTGGTGCCACTATTGGCGCTGCTCGGCGTCGAATACTGATAGTTGAGGCCGGTGCCAGAAAGCAGGTTGTCACCATTAGTCGTGATTACTGGATCAGCGAGGAAACTACCGGAGTTGTAGAAGAAGCGCGCCACAGCGGAGCCATCGACAAGCACTTCCCAGTAGTCGTCGAAATAACCGCTGCCAGGCTCTCCGTCGTAGTTCCAGCTCCCCTCGATCAACACAGAGAGCTTGACGTTCATGATCGCGTTTTTGAACTGCTCGCCAAACGCCAGATCCACCGTGACGGGGCTCTCCGTGTAGTTGCCACCCCCGGTGATCACGTCATCACCCGCTTTATCACCGACCGTGGCCACAAAATTCAACTCCATCGGCTCGGAGCTGACCGAGACGGTAATCTCGGTGGGATCAATCACCGGAGGCTCCGGCTTATCGGGCACCGGAACAATCTCGATGGCCAGCGTGGAGGTATCACCAACAGTTGTTCCACCGTCATCGCTCATGCTGTAAGTGACTACCGGCACTGGGCCGCTGTAGTCATCAGCCGGCGTGAAGGTGAACCCGCCATCGCCATCCGCATCAAACGTCAGTTCACCAACAGGATCGTCGTCTATGCCTGTGACGATTGTTGCTGTCTGACCCGGTAAATAAACCGTCGTGTCACCAACAACCTGGAAGCTAGTGACCTTTACGGGTCCTTCAGAGGTAGTCGCCGGCGACGCATTGGTCAGCACATTATCCGACAGTGGGGTGTCCTCGAGTGTGCTCAGCTCCTCGTTATCATCAACGAAGTCCGCGTCAGTAATCGTGGTAGTAACCGTCGAGGCGCCCAACTCGAGTGCTTCGAAGCCACCGCCATCCGTCGTGCTGATGGTCAGGATGATCGTCTCGCCGTTGTCCGCGAACGCATCATCAATCGTCGTCAGATCAAAGGTCTGCGAAGAACTGCCCGCTGGAATCGTGATCGTCGTCTCGGTGATGTAATCCGCGTCCGGCTCGGTTCCCGTCGCGGTACCCGTTGCGGTGCCGGTATACGTCACCGTCACCGAGATCGCACTCTCCGCAACAATCGGGTCACCGTTCTTGTCCAACAGACTCAGCGTGTAGTCCGTGGTGTCCGCACCTTCCGCCACCGTCGCCGGGCCCGCAATGCTCAGCGTCACCGGATCCTGGTCCGGCTCATCCGGCGTAGTCGGCGTGGCCGGATTGCTATCGTCGATGATCGTGGTCGTGACCGTCGACGTGCCCAGCTCCAGTGCCTCAAAGCCACCGTCGCTCAGGGTGCTGATGGTCAGGATGA
>JBLIIW010000065.1:0-18231 GCA_047635315.1 Halieaceae bacterium
TGCGCATGCCGATGGTATCCAGAAGCCGTTTCCGCGGGAATTCGAGATAGCTCTTCTGATCTGGTAAGGCGTTTTTGAAAGCGTGCACAGCCAGTAATGTGTCGTAGTTTTCGTAATCCCAGTGGCTGCCGGGTTTGCGAATCAGCCCACGCTTGCGCGCGCCGTCGACCGAGCTTGCGCCTGCCCAGTAGGCGAGGCCCGAGCCCGTGGCGTACTCCATATTGAAGCTGTCCACTGGATACAGCCCGCTAGACATGTTGAGCAGGTGCCGCAGACTGATCTGCTGGCGTGGATCTTCCCCAATGCCGACCTCGGGCAGCCACTGAATATCCAGGGGCGCGTCCAGTGACAGCTCGCCGCTATCAACCTGCATGCCAATCAGTGTTGCTGCAATGCTCTTGGCAGTGGAAAAGGTGCGGGTTCGGGTCGAGCGATCAAAGCCCTGGGCGTAGCGTTCGTGGATGATTTTTCCCTGATGGACGATCAGCAGGCTGATGGTGTCCTGCTCCGGGGTGTCGCGTTCAAAGGCCCAGTCTGACGCGTCCGCGATAGCGGCCGCAGCCAGTGTTTCTGGCACAGGCGCATTCGCCTCCGCATCGCCATCAGGCCAGCGCGTTATCTCAGGATCATTCGTGGGGTAGGGCAGCCTTAGTTCAGGCAGGCCGTCAACAGCGCTCAGAGGCATTTCAGGCGCCATGACGACACAACCGATACCGGCGCGAAATGCTGCGCTAATCACCGGCCCATCTACGCCGCCTCCAACACTGACGGCCTGCTGCTGCGGAACAACCGTATAGGCGCCACCGCTCGCATCGCCCAGTACATACTTACCGAGATAGGCCAGTTCCTGCGCGAATACCTGCTGGATACTACGCTGCGAGGTGTACAGGCCATTGCAGGTCAACACGGCTTGCACGCCGTTGCGGATCAGTTGCCGGTTTGCCTCAAAATAGTCGAAGTTGTCTTCGGCGCGAACCGCCGCGGTGCCAAGGCTGGCGAGTAGAAAGATCAGCAGCTTTCCTGGCATGGCCCAAGTCTCCGTTTTGTCGAAGCCAGACTATACGCGATGAGGCCGGGGGCATTGAATTCTGCTGAATGACTGGCGCAGGTGTCGGGGGTGTGCCGGACTGCTAAGCTTGGCGCCTATGCCGGTAGTTGGATATTGGCGAGTCGCATTGCGATCGTACGCGAGAGGAAACACAGTGAGCCAGGGAGATAGCCTAACTTACGGAAACCGTGACACGGTCACGGGTGGACCCCTTTCCTCCACGGCAGTCGCCGCGGGTGAGGCGCCTCTAAAGGGAGCGCAGATTCTGGCGAAATGCCTGGTCCAGGAAGGCGTGAACACGCTCTTTGGTTATCCGGGTGGCGCCAATCTCGAGATTTTTGACGTGTTGCCACAGTTTGGCATCCGCTGCATTCGTACTGAGCATGAGCAGGGCGCGGTGCATGCGGCTCAGGGCTACGCGCGGGTTACGGGTCGGCCTGGCGTCTGTTTGGCCACTTCCGGGCCCGGGGCCACCAACCTGGTGACCGGCATTGCCGATGCGAATAGCGATTCAACCCCGATCGTGGCGATTACCGGTAACGTGCCATCACATCTTCTGGGCAAGAACGCATTTCAGGAGGTGGACATCGTCGCTGTTACCGAGGCGATTACCAAGCGCAACTATCTGGTAAAGCGCGTTGCGGATATCCCGGAAATTGTTCGCGAGGCGTTCGCGCTCGCCGGCGGTAATCGCCCGGGCCCGGTACTGATCGATATTCCCAAGGATATCCAGCAGCAGTACCCGCGCGACCCCGACGGCTGCTATATGGCGCCGCGTATTCCCGCGGTGATTGATCCGCCAGAAACGTCCATCGGGGGCATGGAACCGGCACTTTTGGAGGAGAGCCTTCGTCTGATTCGCGAGAGCGAGCGGCCGGTGATTTATGCGGGAGGCGGGATAGCCGTTGCTGGCGGTGAAAATACGCTGCTAGCCCTCGCCGAGAAAGCGCAGATTCCCGTAACCTGGACTATTATGGGCGTGGGCTGCTTTCCCCCTGGTCACACACTATCCCTGGATGTTCTCGGGATGCACGGGGCCAAATATGCGAATCGGGCAATTTACGAGGCCGATCTGGTGCTGGCACTCGGTGTGCGTTTTGATGATCGGGTAACCGGTAATGTGGCTGAGTTTGCCAAGGCGGCACGGATTATCCACATCGATATTGATCGCACGGAGCTGAATAAGAACAAGACTGTAACCCTGCCTGTGTGCGCGGATCTCAGGCCGGTGCTTGAGCAATTGCTGGAGGGCTGCCCGAAAGTGCCTGCACGTCCCTGGGTGGATCAGGTCAACCGCTGGAAGTGTGACTATCCCTACCCGGAATCGGGCGCCCCCGGGCTGCGGCCGCAGCAGGTGATTCGTGCCCTGAGCGATGCCACCGACGGTGAGGCGATTGTCTCCCTGGGGGTCGGGCAGCACCAGATGTGGGCGATGCAGCACTATCGCTCGACGCGCCCGCGCTCCTTTCTTAGCTCCTCGGGGTTTGGCACCATGGGTTACGGCCTGCCTGCCGCCATCGGCGCCAAGGTGGCAGCGCCCGAGCGGCAGGTCATCGACATCGATGGTGACGGTTCCCTGAATATGACCATTCACGAACTCTCGACCTGTCATCGCTACGGAATCGGCGTGAAGACGGTGGTGATCAATAATCAGTGGCTGGGTATGGTGCGCCAGTGGCAGGACATGATTTACGATGCCCACCGCGCGGGCTCCGACCTGTCGGATCCAATGGCAGCCAAGCGCGATGATGAGCCGGATATCTATCCGGACTTCCTGAGCATCGCCAAGGGCTACCGGGTTAAAGCCGAGCGCATCCGTAGCGCTGCGGAACTTCCCGCCGCGATCGAGCGCCTGCTCGCTGATCCACATGAGCCCTACCTCCTCGATGTTATCGTGGCGGCAGAGGAGAATGTCTACCCCATGATCCCCGCCGGCGGTACCTACCGGGACATCATCATGAGCCCGGAAGATTTGCCCGCAGCCAATAGCAACGCACAGGGCAGCAATATCTGAGGGGTTCCATCTGGCACTCCGTGCAGCCGCGAGTTGCGGCGACCGGCAATGGCGGACACAGCCTTGAGCGTCTGCGAGGTACCAGTGGCGCGCGCTATTGTGTAATCTATGCAGGTGGGAAGCGCTGAGGTCTTGCAAAGACAACTCCACCCTTAAGCACTCCCTAACTCTCTTTCAATATCAGTTGATTTCAAGGCCTTCAAGAAGCAACCCGTGGCGGAACCAGCCCAGTCTTATATCCTGACCTTCAAGTGCCCCGATCGCATCGGCGTCGTCGCGCGCTATGCCAACCTCTTTTACGAGTGCGGCATTAATATCACAGAGATTTCCAACTACACGGACCCGGTAAGCAATAGCTTCTTTTTGCGCTGCGTTTTTGATGTGAGCGGCATGAGCTGCAGTGTCGAGCAGTTCCGGGCGAGGCTGGTGCCTCTGGCGGAAGATCTGTCCATGGAATATTCCCTCCGCAGTTCGCTCGCTCTGCCGAAGATCCTGGTGGCTGTGTCGCGCTACGACCACTGCCTCACCGCGCTGCTCACCAAGCAGAAATCCGGTGCGCTGCCAGCGGTTATCGCGGCCGTGGTCAGTAACCACGATGACTGTAGAGAGCTTGTCGAGTGGCACGGCATTCCCTACTACCACCTGCCGGTTACAGCCGATAGCAAACCCGAACAAGAAGCGCGACTTCTTGAGTTGATCGAGGAACACGCGGGGGAGCTGTTGGTGTTGGCGCGCTACATGCAGATTCTCTCCGACGATCTCTGCGCGAAGCTCGGCGGCAGGGCTATCAATATCCATCACTCCTTTCTACCCGGTTTCAAGGGTGCCAGGCCTTACCACCAGGCCTATGATCGTGGTGTTAAGGTGATTGGCGCCACGGCACATTATGTGACGGCTGATCTTGACGAAGGCCCGATCATTGCCCAGGAAGTACGCCCCATCGACCACGAGATCTCTGTTGAGCAGATGGTGCATCTGGGGCACGACACTGAAGCCACGGCACTCTCTCAGGCGGTGCGTTTGCACTGCGAACAGCGCGTTGTACTGAACGGTCAGCGCACGGTCATTCTTTAGGAATCGTAATAGTGACAGCAGCAGTAATAGACGGCACAGCGGCCGCGCAGGCCCTGCGCGAACGGGTTCGCGAGGAGGTCTCACGCCTTGAGGCGGAGCACAACCTCCAGCCCGGCCTCGCAGTTGTTCTGGTGGGTGAGGATCCTGCCAGTGAAGTTTACGTCCGCAACAAGGGCCGCAAGACGCTGGAGGTGGGCATGCGCAGTTTTGAGCATAAGCTACCGGCCAGTATCAGCGAGCGGGCCCTGTTGGAGCTGGTCTCCAGTCTCAATGCGGACGATTCCGTGAACGGTATTCTTGTCCAGATGCCGCTGCCGGAGCACATTGACGCTCAGGCGGTTATCGAGGCCATTGATCCGCTAAAGGACGTCGACGGCTTTCATCCCATGAACAGTGGCGGCCTCAGTAACGGTGACACATCTGCGATGGTGCCCTGTACACCGGTGGGTTGTCTGATGATGCTCAAAGAACAGTTTCCCGATGGCCTGGTCGGACAAAACGCGCTGGTGATCGGTCGCTCGAATATTGTTGGTAAGCCCATGGCTCAGTTACTGTTGCGCGAAAGTTGCACGGTTACTATGGCTCATTCGCGTACGCATGATCTACCGGCTGTCTGTCGGCAGGCGGACATTGTTGTGGTCGCGGTAGGGCGCCCGGAAATGGTGCGCGGTGACTGGGTGAAACCGGGTGCCGTGGTTATTGATGTCGGCATGAACCGTGTGCAGGTTGCGGGTCAGGAAAAGGCTCGGCTGGTCGGTGATGTCGCCTATGGGGAAGTCGCTGACGTGGCGCGGGCGATCACCCCGGTTCCCGGTGGTGTGGGCCCCATGACAATCGCCTGCCTGTTGCGCAACACGGTTGTCGCGGCCTGCCGCCAGAGACGAATCAGCTGCGAACTGCGCTGAGATGGCAGCCGATTTCCGGGGCTCGATGCCGGGGCTTTTAATCTAGATTAATTTTATATATTAGCCATAAGTACTTGATATATAGTAATATTATAAATTTATCTTTCTGTAGAATATGTGTCTTGTGGAGGCTAGGCCTATAGGGCGTTTCGTGTCGGTGCACAGGGCCATCCGCGCCCTTTAATCGCGTACCAGAGCGGTGCGTGGGCGGCCGCCGAGTGAAAGTCTGAGCGCTCGCCAGTCTGCGCCGCCGGCGCTGAAATTGATCAGCTCAACAGGGTGTTACCGAGGTAGCTCAGGCCAGTACGGACAGGGACTTCATTGCTATGGGTTCACGGTCGATGCTGAGAAAATCCTCAGGCACTGACGTCCCGTAGTCCAGTTGCTGTTGCCCGCCCGAGAGGCCGCAAAGGCGTTGTGCGATCAGGGCGCCGATTGCCGGTGCCAGTTTGAATCCATGACCGCTGAACCCGTTGGCGACCCAGAAGCCTTCTATGGCTGTGGGGCCGACGAGCGGATGAACATCCTCGCGATTGACGGTGTAGAGACCGCAATAGCCGGCGACGCGACCCTTGTGGTCCAGCCCCGGGAGTCGGTGATGCAGGGCGTGCAGCTTGAGCAGTTCGAACTCGCGGTCTGTATGTCGCGGGTAGTCGTCTGGATCAGCCACCGTCTCTCGCTCGTCTTCCTCGCGTACAGAACCGACGATCAGTTGCTGTCCGCGATTCTGCGTACGAAAGTAGATGCCGCCGGCCATGTCGACGGTTATTGGAATGTGCCCTTGCAGTGATGCCGGGCGATCCCGGTGCAGAACCTGGATGCGCGTGGGGCTAAGGTTCCAGCGCTGCGCCAGTCCGGCTTGTGCATAGAGTTCCCGGCACCAGGGCCCCGCTGCGTTGATCAGCAAGGCCGTATGCAGCGTCTCTCCGCTGGCGAGGGAAACGCTGTTCAGCCTGCCGTTGCTGACCCCCAGGTCGGACACACGCTCACTGAAGCGCAGCTCTACGCCGCGCTGGCGACAGGCGTCCACGAGATCCTGTGCTGCGCTGACCGGGTCCATATAGCCTCCCTCGCTCTCAAAGAGGCTGTCTACGCCAGCGTCGCAGTCGTGCGCTTCGCCACTCTCAAAGTCCGGCGCCTGGCTGCAGGTAGACAGCGCCGGGAAGCGCTCTCGCACGGCGCGGTTATCCAGCAGTTCGGTGCTAATGCCCATGCTGCGCATACGCGCGTGCTCACGCCTTGCCCAGCCGCTGTCGGTGCCTGGCATCCACAACACGCCCTCCCGCTGAAAGCTCGCGCGGGTGTTGTCCAGACCAAGGTAGTCCTGCCAGTGCTGGTAGGCATGGATGCCATCGCGGGCGAGGGTGGTGACTTCGTCGAGGCTATAGCGAAATCGACACACGGCGGAAGACGCGCCAGTCGACCCCTCGCCAACGCTGGTGCCGCGCTCAATGACCACAATACGCAGCTGACTGTGCCGGGCGATCTGAAAAGCGATGTTCAGGCCGATAATGCCCGCGCCCACTACCACTACATCATATTGGGACATGTCTGAAGATTCCCGCTGAGAAGGGAAGTGTAGCGCACTCGCAACGCTAGCCCACAGGCAGTGGTGCGTTGTACTTAACGGTCTTCAGACTGAAGCTCGACTCGATGTTCTTGACGCCGGGGAAGCGCAGGATGCCTTCCATAGTGAGGTCTGAAAAATGATCCATGCTGCGTGCTACCACCTTGAGGAGGTAGTCGTAGGCACCACTCATCGCGTGGCACTCCACAATATGTTCCTCCGCTTCGACCTGATCGAGGAAGCCGCGGGTCTTGCGGTCGTCATGTTTCTCCAACTGCACATGTACGAAGGCCGTGACCTGTAGTCCCAGTGCACGCTGATTCAGTCGCGCGCCATATCCGGTGATGACGCCGCTTTCCTCAAGGGCTCGTACCCGGCGCAGGCAGGGTGATTCGGACAGGCCGGCGCTCTGCGCGAGCTCGACGTTGGAGATGCGTCCCTGCTGTTGCAGGGTGGCGAGAACGCGGCGTTCCGTGCGATCGAAAAGAGTCGGCATATTCTTTCGTTATTTATCTATTTAATGCTGATATCTTGCTATTTTTTACGAATTATCGCAATAAAAAGATTAAATCCTTCTTTTCATAGAGAGTAGCATTCACTCTCCAGTATGCGCACCACCACCTCAGTAACGTTGGAGAACGCAATGGCAGATCTCTTAGAAAACCCCATGGGCCTCGATGGCTTCGAGTTCGTGGAATTCGCATCCCTGCAGCGCGGTGTGTTGGAACCCGCCTTCGAGATGATGGGTTTCAGCCTTGTCGCGTCCCACAAGACCAAGGATGTCGATTTGTGGCGCCAGGGCACCATCAACTTCATCATCAACTACGAGCCCGGGTCGCCGGCGTTCTACTATGCCGAGGAGCACGGTCCCAGCGCCTGTGGTATGGCTTTTCGCGTAAAGGATGCGGCAAGCGCCTACCAGCGTGCACTCGACCTGGGCGCGCAGCCTATTGATATTCCCTGCGGTCCCATGGAACTGAAAATGCCCGCGATCAGGGGCATCGGCGGCGCGATTCTTTACCTCATCGATCGCTATGAGGACGGTTCGGCAATTTACGACATCGACTTCGTCTACCGCGATGATGTTGAGCGTTATCCCCAGGGCTGCGGTTTCAACGTAATCGACCATCTGACGCACAATGTGTACCGCGGTCGAATGGAGTACTGGGCCGGTTTTTACGAGCGTCTATTCAACTTCCGCGAGATTCGTTTCTTTGATATCACGGGCGAGTATACGGGCCTTAAATCCCGCGCTATGAGCGCGCCGGACGGAAAAATCCGTATTCCGCTCAACGAGGAAGGTCGCGCCGGTGGGGCAGGGCAGATTGAAGAGTTCCTGATGAAGTACAACGGTGAGGGAATCCAGCATATTGCGTTTTCTTGCGACGATCTACTGGCTTGCTGGGATCGCTTGAAGGAGCGGGGCATACCCTTTATGACGGCGCCGCCAGAGACCTATTACGATATGCTTGAGCAGCGATTGCCGGGACACGGCGAACCGGTTGATGAACTGAAAGCTCGCGGCATCCTCCTCGATGGCAACACCGAGGGCGAACCGCGTCTGTTGTTGCAGATTTTCTCGGAAACGCTGGTCGGACCGATCTTCTTCGAGTTTATCCAGCGCAAGGAGGATGAGGGTTTCGGTGAGGGCAACTTTCAGGCGCTCTTCGAATCCATGGAGCGCGATCAAATACGCCGTGGTGCGCTTGGCACAGACGGTAGCAGTGAGCCGGTAGTAGACGGCGGCGCCTGAGGCGAGGGCAGTGCTCGTCCAGCAGCGCGCCGCAGCTGAAGTTCGGGAGCAGGGGAATGATGGATCTACTCGTAGTGGCACCTGGGGCCGCAGCGCTGGAAGAAGCGCTGCGTGGACGTCTTCCGCCTGAGGTCCGAGCGAGCTTTTTCAGCGACCCGCTGCAGGTTCCTGACGCCGCGCTGCAGGCCGAGATCGCTCTCGGTGCTCCGGATCTACTGGCGCCGTTGACTGAGAATATGCCGGCCCTGCGCTGGGTGCAGTCGACCTGGGCGGGGATAACGCCTTTCTTGCAGACGCGTCGCCGGAACTACCAGCTAACGGGCGTGAAGAATATCTTTGGTGTCGCGATGAGCGAGTATGTGCTGGGCTGGTTACTGGCGCTGGAACGTTCCATCCTGCAGCACGCGGCGTCGCAAAGCTGGAACTTTTGTCGCGATCGCGGCCTGTCGAACCTGAGCCTGGGAATCGCTGGTATGGGCAATATTGGCGAAGAGGTTGCCCGGCGCTGCAGGCCCTTTGTCCGCGAAGTCGTTGGCCTCAGTACCCGCGGGGCAGCGGTAGATGCCTGTGCTGTTTGTTTTGCAAGCTCTGAGCGGCTCACCTTTGCCAGAGGCCTTGATGCGCTCGTGTTGCTCTTACCGGACGTCCCTGGTACGGATCGTCTGGTCGATGCGGCTTTGCTGGATTGCCTGCGCCCGGGCGCGATTCTGATCAACGCCGGGCGCGCCAATGCGCTGCATATGCCAGCCGTCCTGGACGCCCTCGACAGAGGCGGGCTGAGCGCTGCCGTACTGGATGTGCTGCCGCAAGAGCCGCTCCCGGATACGGACCCCCTGTGGAGTCATCCAGGGTTGTACATCACATCACACACAGCCGCTCCCACCCGCACTATTGATATCGTTCAGGTGTTTCTCGACAATCTGGATTGCTATCGTAGCGGTAGCGCGCTCTGCGGCCTGATTGATTTTGAGCGAGGCTACTGAGGCTTCAACTCATCAGGAAAAATCGTCACTCCGCCGTCCGCGTCGACGACTACGACGATTATGCTCACCGGTAGAGCCATAGAGCTCGCTCTGCAGGCCAATCCCCATACGTCGCTCGCTTCCCTCGCTGGAGCGCCGGTCATTGTGTTGAACGAAGGAACAGCTACAGGCCTTGTGGTCACAGTCCGACAGCGGCAGCGTGGGCGCAGAAGTTTTCAACAGACGCTTGCCTTGCATTTCCAGGGCAGGGATACAGGGATGAGCCCCCGGCTTTACCTCTACGGCCGCATACGGCTGGGTCTGTCTGGCGGTGGTGCTACTCTTGTGCGCGGACGGGCTGGCCGCGCTATTCTTCTTTGCGGATCTTCCCTTGACAGCTGCCCGGGGTCGCACTGATTGGCCGGTCGAGCTGCCGTTTTTTTTGCCGGCAAGCAGGATCGCAGCGAGCAGTACAACAGCTGCGGTAGCGGCGAGCGTCCAAATCATATATCTCCCCTCAAACTTAAACCCCTACAGATAATAAGCTAGGTGGACATGGCGCAATACGCAAGCCGCCGGGAAACTCTGCCCGCAGGTACTGTGACCGGCGTCACAGATCACTCAGCGGTTGCGTCCCAGGCGCTCGTGCGCATCCACCCATTCGTTCTGGCGAGTTTCCTTGTCTACGCGGGTCGCTGCGCCGAGCGACAGCTCTCCGGCGACCACCAGAGCGGCGGCAATCTCTGTCAGTTTCAGCGCTTTTCCCGCACCGTGACAACCCATGATCTCAAGGCATTCGCGCTGCGTGGGCAGGCTCGTTCCGCCACCGTAGCTGGCGACGATTACCGCCGGGAGCGTCACGGAAAAGTGATAGTCACCCTCGCGGGTGACCCGGTTGTAGGTTGTGCACTGATTGGACTCGCCAATATTCGCTATATCCTGACCGGTGGCCAGATAAAGTGCGGCGAGCCCGTTGGCCGGATGGGCGGCGTTGTTGGAGGAGTTGGTCATAAAGGACGCCAGGGTAGTAATACCCTGTCCGTAGTGCATGGCTTCCGGCGTGATCCTCAGGTTGCTTATCAGAACCTCGCGGGGGATGGTGATTTCCGCGGTGACGCGCTTGCCGCGGTTTTTTAGCATGTTGACGGAGGATGTGCGCTTCTCCGTGTCAAAATTGCCCGACAGCAGGTAATTTTTCATCGCTGGATATTGTTCGCGTATCCACTCGCAGGCAACAAAGGTCGCGCGGCTGGTCATGTTCTGGCCGGCGGCGTCTCCGGTGCTATAGTCAAAGCGCGTGAAGACAAAATTGTGCGCGCAGTAGTGTTCTATCTCGTTGAGCTTGCCGATGGAGGTCGTACTTTCGGCGACTTCTTTGATGCGTTCGAAATTGCTGACCAGCCAGGCTTCGAAGTCTCGCGCATCCCGTGAATCGCGAAACACAAAGGCGGGCGCTCGCTGCATGGCCTGACCCACCACGGTTGTCAGCACACCGCCGGCCTCGCGTATAACTTTCATACCGCGATTGTAACTGGCCAGCATCGTGCCCTCGACGGTCGCCATGGGCACGTAAAACTCACCCTGTGCGTGCTCTCCGTTAATAAGTAGGGGGCCGGCGATCCCGATCGGGACCTGGGCCACGCCGAAGACGCTCTCGATATTGCCGGACATGGTCTCCGGATCAAAGGAATAGCGTCGGGTGTGGTTGAGCTCCGCGCCGGTGGTCTCTTCGATGAACTGCTGGCGCTTGGCGATAATCTCCGGGCTGTAGTCGTTGCCGGTGTCTCTGGGGATTTGTTTGCTCATTATAATTACCCTGCGCTAAAGGAGGCTAAAATACGCAAGGCCCAGCGCGAGGTCAATTTGTGCCGCCCCTGGTTTATGCTGAACGCAAAGGAGTATCTGCATGCCGTCCGGAATTTTTTGTTTGCTTGTTTTTCTTTTCGCCTGCACCGGGGCTATTGCGGGCCCCGCCGTCGACCTCATTGACGCGGCTCTGCTGCTGGATCCCCCTTATCAGGACGAGTATCCCGCAAGCGTGGTCGAGCTGCAGATACCCAGTAATGGCGCATTGCTGCCCGGGCATATTTACCTTGCCGCGGGGCCGGGGCCGCACCCCACTGTGGTGCTTCTGCACGGGCTGCCGGGCAACGAGAGGAACCTCGATATTGCCCAGGCAATGCGCCGTCTCGGCTTCAATACACTGTTCTTTCACTACCGGGGCGCCTGGGGTGCCGGTGGCGAGTACCGCTTCCGTCATCTGCCGGAAGACACACTCGCCGTGCTTGCCTATCTGCGCGATACCTCGCGGGCGCGCGCCCTGCGCGTTGATTCCGCGACGCTGTCAGTCCTCGGACACTCCCTTGGTGGCTACACGGCTCTGGCCGTGGGTGCACGGGATCAGGAGCTCAGCTGCGTGATGGCCTTGTCGCCAGCGAACCTCGGGGTGTGGAAAGCGGGCCTTTCGAAAGAGGGTGACGCCAACATGGCGCGACTCTCCGCCTACGCCGACACGTTGTTTATGCTGAAAGGCATGAGCGGCCAGGTGATGGTTGATGAACTGCGCGAAACGCCGATGGCGGCACTGGATACGGCAGGTTTTGGGCCCGGATTGTCCAATAAACCGGTGCTGATGATTGTTGGTGAAGAGGATTCTGTAACGCCCGCTGCCAGCATGTTTGATCCGGTGGTCGAGGCCTACAGGCTGGATGGTGTGGAGCGCCTGCGAGCACTCAAGCTCAGCGGCGACCACTCCTTCTCCTGGAGCCGCATCGCGCTGACACGGGAAATTTTGTCCTGGTCTGATGCGAACTGCCGCTGATACGCGGTCTCTAGCTCAGGGGCTTCTCATCCGCGGGCAGTAACAGATTGCTGCGCTCCAGGAATCGCTTGATCTTGCGCGCTGTCTTGAGATCCGCGAAATAGCTAAACCAGTTGGCAAGGGGAATCATCTCTGCGTTGCCAATACCATCGACGAGCATAACGCGATAGCCGGTGGCTTCGCGCACGGCGATGATGTTGTGCGGGAGCAGGTCGCGACTGAGTATGCGCAGCGTCGATACGGCGCTAGTGAACTCTTCGATACCTCTTGCCAGTTCCGCGTCTACGCCCTGGGGTAGTTGCTGCTGCAGGTTCTGCGGCCAACTACCGTCGGCATTGCGCATGAGCTGGGTGACGATGCCCAGGCCCATATCGGTGTCCACGGTGCCGTGATAACGCGGCACGTGGCGCCAGAGCGGCTCGCCCGCGCGGGTTAGCAGCTCTCGATAGGCGATGATTTCCTTGCGCTGGTCGTCGAGGAAGCGCGCCGGAAGGTAGCGCTTCCAGTCGCGCCGCAGTAGCTTGCGTGCAGCGCCGGTGCGGTCTGGCCTGAGCACTTTGATGCAGCGGTTGGCGTGCTGCGGATGTTGGAAGCAGTATCGGGTGCCTCCCACAAACAGGGGGCGGCTGTGTCTGAGTTTGAGCATGCTGCGACTTAGCCTGAAGAGAAGACCGGGAGAGTCCGAAGCATAGTGCAAGGCGGGGGGCTTCGTCAGTATAAAGGCGTGCCCGGATGCGTAATGGTTGCACTTTGACTGCTATCGCCGCGCATCGCATAGTAGCGGCGCTTGCCAACAGGAACCCACATGACACGCTCTTTTATGCCGCTGCCGGCTCTTCTGCTGCTCCCGGCGATGGCCCTGATGCCCTTTGGGCGCATGGTGGAGATACCCCTGGGATTGCTGTCCCTAAGCGGGTTGGCCGTGTCTGTGCTGCTGCTAAGCGGCAGTTGGCGGCGCGCTGCGGGTGTGGATCTGCGACTTCTGGGATTGCTTTATTGTGCTTTTCTCCTGCCGATGCTGGTCGCGCTGCCCGACGCAGTGGCGATTGAGAAGTCCACCATCACTACCCTGGGCACCGCCCGCTATTTCCTCTTCTGTATGGCGCTTCTCTGGCTTTTCCAGCGCGAGAGCAGTCCGACCGCGGTTCGCGGGCGGGTGCTGGAACTGCTCGGGCTCACGGCTGTTTTACTACTGACGCTCTGGTGCCTCGACGGGTTGCTGCAGTTTGCGACCGGACGCAACGTGCTCGGCTACGGCATGGCAGAGGGCTACATCAACGGGGTATTCGGTGAGGACGACAACATCAAGCTCGGGGTAACCGTGGCGCTGCTGCTGCCCCTGGCGCTGGTGCATACGCTCCGGCGATGGCCTCTGCCGGCGGTACTGCTGTTCCTGCTGCTGGTGCTTACGCTGATAACCCTGTCGGGAAAGCGCGCGGCGTGGATTATCACCTTGGTTGAGCTCAGCGCGCTGGCCATTTACTACCGTGGACGGGGCCGACTGGGTGCTCGCCACCTGCTCGCCGGCGCTGCCCTGCTGCTCGCCGCAGCGGTTGCGGCCTACGCGGTCAGCGACTGGGTGAAACTGCGTAGCGACGTGCTGGTCGAGGCTGTGGACAATCCTGACTTTGCGACCCTCAACCGCGCCAGCGGAAAGCGCCTTCCCATCTGGCGCACGGCATTGCATATGGGCGGTGCGCACTGGGTTAACGGGGTTGGACCGCGGGGATTTCGCTACGCCTATACGCAATACGCCGAGGAGGGCGATGCCTGGGCCAAACCCCTGAGCGGACGCGATGGCGCGCGCGCCTCACATGCGCATCAATTACTGCTAGAGGTGTTTTGTGAGACGGGAGTCGTTGGCCTGGCCGGCCTGCTGGTCTTTTTGGTGCTGCTTCTGCGCAGCTGGTGGCGAGCTTCCACGGAGGCACGCTCCCGCGCTCTGCCATACGCCGTGTCACTGCTCGGCATGCTGTTCCCCCTGAACACCCACGCGGCCTGGTATTCCTCTTGGTCTGCTTCGCTGCTCTGGCTGTTAATCGGGCTCTACCTCTACGCGCTGGCCGAGCCTGCGAAGATTAATCCTGCACAGGATCCCCCCCGCCCGTGATTATCAGTCATAAGCATCGTTTCATCTTTGTAAAAACGCACAAAACCGCGGGCAGCTCCCTCGAGGTCGCTCTCGCGCAGGAGTGCGCAAGCGAGGATGTCGTCTCCCACATGGAAGATAACCTCGCTACGGATGTCCCACGGAATTACGGCCCGTCGTCGAAGCTCGGCGGCGCCTATAACCGACATCGGTTGCTGCGCAAGTTTGTGGGTCGCCACTCGCCGCTGTTGGGTGCTTACTACTACGAACATATGCCCGCCTGGCGTATCCGCGAAGTGGTCGGCGAGGAGGTTTGGGGCAGCTACTACACCTTCTGTTTTGAGCGCAACGCCTGGGACAAGGTGGTTTCCTATTACCTGTGGAAGAAACACGGTCAGGAACGGGCGATGCCGTCTTTTGGTGAGTACGTCCACCGCAAGGCGCATAGGCTCCCGGTTGACAGTCCTCTTTACTGCGACGAAGCGGGATCCATGGTGGATCGGATTTATGAGTTTCGTGAACTTCCTGCGGCCCTGCAGGACCTACGTGAGCGTCTCGGTTTGGCTCTCCCGGAGCCGCTGCCGCGGGAGAAAACGGCTGTGGCACCGGAGCGCAAGCCCTATAGGGACTATTACGATGAGGCCAGTCGCGCGCAGGTGGGGCGTTTGTTCCAGCGCGAGATAGCGCTGATGGGCTACGAGTTCGGTGGCTAATTGCTCTCGGGCTTTCGCACGAAGTGAACATAGCCCGTTCGCGGCCCGGAGATACCCATTCGCTCACGTAACAGCGGGTCTGGTTCCAGATCTTCCACAGCGAATACCTCGGTGACAAAACCTGCTTCCTCCAGCCGATCTGTGTAGTCCGGGCCGTAATCGCGAACGTGCTCGTCGGGTCTCTTGTCCCAGCTTGCACGCACATTCCCGGGCAGGGTGCTTTCCTGTGTGGCTGCCGCAAAGAGCGGAACATTCAGGACCGCCCAGCCGCCCGGACGCAGAACCCGATAGCATTCCGCGATGGCCTTGCGGTCATTGGGAACGTCCTGCAGCACATGGCTGCTATAGAGCGCGTCCATTGTTTCGTTGGGATACACCATGTCCTGCATATCGAGGCAGACCATAACGTCCCGGCGCATAAGATCCGCTGTGATATAGCCCTCACCTATGGCCTCGGAAAAGAATTCGCTGAGGCGCGGTTCCGGGGCGATATGCAGAAACTGCATATGCCGACGTAACAGCGTTTCCTGTCGTTCGCGTAAAAATAGCCAGCTCAGTCTATCGCGCTCCCGGCTACGACACAGGGGGCACACCGCGGCCTCGCGACCGCGATCGCCGCTGCCAGCGGGCAAAAAACGCGCGAAGTCGTGGCTGCATACGGGGCAATGCACCGCATCCCCCCGATGCAGGATCGGGGAGACCAGCCGATTGCGCAGCTGTCGCGCGCGAACTTCCAGATTCTTGAGGAAATGCATTTAGCAGGCTGCCCCCTGTTGCAATACGGGAATCAAGGCGCGTGGCCTCACGGGCGCTGGCTCAGTCCGGCCCGCGCAACTGAGGACGACTGGATTAGCCGCCAAAGATGTAGAACGCCAGTTTATTACCGTCGAGGTCGCGCACGTAGGCGCCATAGAAAACGTCCGGAATCCGCTGGCCTGGCTCACCGTCACAGGTGGCGCCGAGTTCAATGGCCTTGTGGTAGAGCTTGTCCACGTTTTCCTTGTTATCTGCGGCAATCGCGACCATGTTGCCGTTACCAGGATGGTTGGGCTGCTCATCGTAGGGGAGGCATACCGCGATCATCGGCTCGCTCATGCTCTTGCCGATGAACGCGATCCGCTCCATATCGGCAGTAACGGTCGCGCCCATATCCTTAAGGAGTTCGCAGTAAAAAGCCTTGGCACGCGCCATGTCGCTGACGCCGATAGTTACATAACCGATCATAGGTGCATTCCTGTTTTATTTCCAAGGGGGTTGTCTGTGCCGCCCGTTTGGTGGGAGGAGGCGAGTGTAAACGATCAGCGTGCAGGGACGATATCCCGTCTCGCCACGCGCACCTTTCTGCAGCCGAAGGAGTGCCTGCCCTTGAGCACACGGGCGACCAGCGCGTATGCTCGCGCTTCCATTGGTGGGTGTCCCTGTCATGCTCGAGCAGCTCTACATTGCCGGGATTTTTCTGGCTCTCTTTTACGGCCTGGTTTTTACCGCCTATTCGCCGGCGTGGCTATTTACCGCCGCGATGTCCGCCGCCTATTTCGGGGGGCTGGTAGACACAGCGGTGGTTCTGGAAAAAGCCACGAACCAAGGGCTTGTGACACTTGTGTTGTTGTTGCTGGTATCCGTGGGGCTGGAGAAGCTGAGCTGGCTGTCGCGGCTTTCCAGCAGCTTGGTTGTGCCTGGCTATCGCCGTTCACTGCTGCGCGTATCGCTGGTAACCGGCGTTTTTTCAGCGCTGATCAATAACACCGCGGTGGTTGCCACTCTGGCCAATACGCTGCGCGAGAATACGCACCATCTTCCGTCCCGGCTACTACTGCCGCTGTCCTATGCGGCGGTGCTGGGGGGGACCACGACACTGATCGGCACGTCGACCAATCTTATCGTCAGCTCATTTCTCGAGGATGCGACCGGCGTCGGCCTGTCCTTTTTCGATTTCCTACCCATTGGTCTGGCCGTCACGGGCGCCGGGATTGTCGTGCTCATCGTTTGCGCCGGATTACTGCCCGAGAATGCGCGCGACGAGGTGGCAGTGGCCGAATATCTCGTGGAGGCCGAGGTCATCGCTGGCTCGAGCCTGGCCGGGCGCAGTATCGCTGAAAACGGGCTTCGCGAACTCGACGCACTTTTTCTGGTCGAGATAGCCCGCGGCGAGCACCTCATAACACCGGTATCTCCCCAAGAGCGTATCGAAGTGGGGGACCGTCTGATTTTTTCCGGGGATATTGACCGTGTCAGCCTGCTACAACGCTTCGACGGCCTGAAAACCTTTGCTACGGAGGAGGGGCTGCTGCGCGACAATCTTATACAGGTGATCCTGCTGCCGGGTTCAACACTCGAGGGACGCACTATAAAAAGCTCGGGCTTTCGCTCGCTTTTTGACGCCGCCGTAGTGGGTCTGCGCCGCGGTGGCCAGCGTCTTTCCGGCAAGCTTGGAGGGATTACGCTGCAGGCCGGAGACAGTCTGATGCTGGCCATAGGCGGTGATTTCTACAGCCGCCGTAACGTTGACAAGAATTTTCTTGTGGTGGGATCGCGAGACGTTGAGGTCATGTCGCGACCCCTGATCAATAACCTGATCGGCGTCGGCATGTTAGCTGTGGTGGCGCTTGCGGCGCTGAATATGCTGCCGCTCATCAAGGGGCTGGCGGGTATGCTGGTGTTGATGCTGGGCCTTCGCGTGGTGCGTGCTGGCGAGCTTCGGCGACGCTTTCCCTTTGAGTTGGCGATCATTATTGCCTCGGCGCTTGTTCTTTCCCAGGCGGTGACCAATACGGGCCTTGTGGCGCTGCTGGCAGATGTTCTGCACACGAAGCTCGCGATCCACGGACCGTACGCGGCGCTGATTGGTGTATACCTCGGCACTCTGCTGCTTACGGAAACCATGACCAATACGGCGGCCGCAGCGCTGGCATTTCCTATTGCTCACGGCCTCGCAGAGAGCTTTGGTTTGAGCGCCGTGCCCTTTGCGATGGCGGTGGCTTACGGCGCCAGCGCGTCGTTCTTGACGCCCTATGGCTACACGACAAACCTGATGGTGCAAAACCTTGGAAGTTATCGCTTTGCTGACTACTTGCGCTATGGATTTCCACTCTCCGTGGTTTATTCGCTCGTTGTGCTGACGCTCCTGCCGCTGTTCTTTCCCTTCCAGCTGCGCTGATCGAGCGCTCTTCAATACCTGTTGCGTGGCCTGGCAGGAACTGCTGAGCCCGTTTGGTGTGGGCGTTTGCTACGCCTCCCGCTGACCCCCTCACCCCCTCACCCCCTCACCCCCTCACCCCCTCACCC
>JBLIIW010000066.1:0-18230 GCA_047635315.1 Halieaceae bacterium
GGTACAGCAGGGATTGCCGCGATGACCGGCCTGCCTCCTGCGCAGGCCGCCCTGGCTAACGAGCGTGAGTACAGCGAACCGGTGCAGTGGCGGGGAAGTGCCGATGAGCTGCAACACTTTGTTACCGCGCTGGAAAGTGCCGGTGCGCGGGTTCTGCGCGGTGGGCGGTTCTACAGTGTGGGTGGCGACTGCGACAAGGGCCGGGCGTTGCAGTGGCTGCGCGAACAATACCGACTGGCAGCCGGTGCGCCAGCTGTTTATGATCTGTCAGTCGGCGATGGCGAGAACGATGTGCCGATGCTGGAAATTGCCCACACTGCTTTGCAAATACCCGCGCGCGAGCGGCCGCTGCCAGCGTTGCATCGTATGGAGGGCGTTATTGTCGGAGAGGGTTTTGGGCCCGAGGCCTGGGCGCATGGCGTTCAGGAATGGCTTCGCGGACTCTATGCATCACACCAGGAGCTTTGAGCATGGCGGATTTTTACCAGAACGGCATCATCACAACGCTCCACAATCTTTCCAATCGTCCGGTCGAGGAGTTGGAGGCGGAGCTAATGACCTTCTCGCACGCACGGCCCATGGGCCTGCTGCTGCCGTCGCTGTATTCGGAGCTCGAGGGCGAGGCCCTGCCGAAAATTGTCGACCACCTGACGAAGGTCCCCTACCTGAACCAGATCGTGATCGGATTGGACCGCGCCGATGAGAGTCAGTACCGGGCAGCGCTCAAGTTCTTCTCGCGGCTCCCCCAGCATCATCGGGTTCTGTGGAACGACGGGCCCCGCCTTAAGGCCGTGGATGCGGAGCTGCGCGAGCTGGATCTCGCTCCGCGGGAAATGGGTAAGGGCCGCAATGTCTGGTACTGCATGGGCTATATGCTGGCCTCCCGCCGCGTCGAATCGATTGCGTTGCACGACTGCGATATCACCACCTACGAGCGCTCCCTGTTGGCACGTCTCATTTATCCGGTGGCTAATCCCAGTTTTAACTACGAGTTCTGTAAGGGTTTCTACGCGCGCGTGGCGAACGGGAAGATCAACGGGCGGGTTAGTCGATTGCTGGTTACGCCGCTGCTGCGCGCCCTCAAGAAAACTATGGGCGACGTCGAATACATAGATTATATGGATAGCTTCCGCTACCCCCTGGCCGGCGAATTTTCTTTTCGCCGCGATGTCCTCAAGGACCTGCGGATTCCCAGCGACTGGGGTCTGGAGATCGGTGTTCTGTCGGAGATGTATCGCAACTACGCAAATAACCGCCTGTGCCAGGTGGATATCGCCGATCGCTATGATCACAAGCACCAGGAGCTCTCGCCCGACGACGCCTCTTCGGGGCTGTCGCGCATGTCTATCGATATCTGCAAGGCGCTTTTTCGCAAGCTGGCGACGCGCGGCGTCGTGATCAGTGTCGAAAGCTTTAGATCAATCAAGGCCAGCTACTACCGTATCGCCCTCGACTTCGTTGAGACCTACCACAACGATGCGGTAATGAATGGCCTTCAATACGACGTGCACGCTGAAGAAAAAGCCGTGGAGTTATTTGCAGAAAATATTATGAAGGCGGGAGAGGCCTTCCTGGACCGTCCAATGGAGCGACCCTTTATTCCCAGCTGGTCGCGCGTAAACAGCGCGATGCCAACGGCGATGGAGAGGCTTTTGCAAGCGGTGGAAGAGGACACGGCCGAATATGCGCCAAACTGATACGCCTCCCGGCGATGCCCCCGCTCACGCGTCGGCGCTGCTCAGACGTGTAGCGGAGCAGCTGGATTCTATCTATGTGGATGGCGAAGTCAGCGGGCCGATGCATGCTTTTGCGCAAGAACTGCTGGACATCATGCGTCTGCAGCACGACATGCCCGCAGCAGAGTCTAACGTCAATCACTGGGACCAGCGCGACGCACTGGTGATCGCCTACGGCGACAGCATACTCAATGGCGGCGAGCCCCCCCTGCAGACGCTCAAGCACTGGATGGATCGCCATGCGGAGGGTCTCCTGACAGGTGTGCACATACTGCCCTTCTTTCCCTGGACTTCCGACGATGGTTTTGCGGTCTTTGATTATTTGCAGGTCAATGAGACTCTCGGCGATTGGGATGATGTGCTGGCGATCGGCGGCAAATATGATCTGATGGCCGATCTGGTTATCAACCACTGCTCGGGGTCTAGCGCATGGTTTGAAAACTTCCTGCTCGATATAGAGCCCGGCAAAGATTATTTTGCAACAGCATCTCCGGATGATGATCTGTCCCTCGTAGTGCGGCCGCGCACATCGCCGCTGCTGCGGGAGGTCTCTACCGCCAGCGGCATTCGTCACGTGTGGTGTACTTTTAGCCATGATCAGGTGGATTTGAACTTCCGAAATCCGCAAGTGCTCAAGCGCATGATCGAAATCGTTCGGCACTATCTTGATAACGGCGTGCGGATTTTTCGTCTCGATGCGGTGGCTTTTCTCTGGAAAGAGCCCGGTACGACCTGCCTGAATCTGCGCAAAACACATGAAATTGTCAGGCTGCTACGCACGCTCATAGAGCATGCTCGCGCAGACGCGATGATCATCACCGAAACTAATATACCCAACCAGGAAAATCTTTCTTATTTCGGCAACGCCAACGAGGCGCACTGCGTCTACAACTTCTCATTGCCGCCACTGCTGGTTAACACCCTGGTTACCGGTGATTGTATGTACCTGAAGCAGTGGATGATGAGCATGCCGCCCCCGCAGCACGGGACCGCCTATTTCAATTTTGTGGCCTCGCATGACGGGATTGGTCTGCGCCCGGCTGAGGGCCTGCTCTCCGATGAGGAGTTGCAGTCTCTGGTCAACACCATGCACAGCTTTGGCGGGCATGTGTCCTATCGCACGCTGGAGGGGGGGGTAAGCAAACCCTACGAGATTAATATTGCACTTTTCGATGCCCTTCAAGGCACCGTAGATGGGCCGGACCAGTGGGGGGTTGCCCGTTTTATCTGTGCGCACGCGATCGTTCTGGCCCTGGAGGGGATTCCGGGCATCTACCTTCACAGCCTCCTGGGAACACGCAATGATGTTGCCCGCGTTGAGCGCACGGGACAGAATCGCGGCATAAACCGGCATCAGTGGCAGCTGCAGGATCTCGAAGCCAGGCTTGCGGATTCGCAGTCGGATCACGCACAGGTCTTCGGCGAGCTGATGCGGCTGCTCTCGATCCGGCAGTGTCAGGCGGCTTTTCATCCCAATGCCACGCAGTTCACGCTGCACCTCGGTAGCCGATTGTTCGGTTTCTGGCGGCAGAGCGCTGACCGACGCCAGAGTGTGTTCTGTGTGAGCAATATCAGTAACGAAGCGCAGTCCCTGCAGCTTGGCGATATCAATCTTATAGAGTCCGAGAACTGGTCAGACCTGATCAGCGGCGAGGACTGCTCCGGGCAGAGCATGCTGCTCGCGCCGTACCAGAGCGTGTGGATCAGCAATCGTCTGGAGCACCGCTGACTCTATTCTGTCGCGTAGTATGTCCCCCACCCACGACGCGCGTGGATCCCCCCTGCTTGTGCTAGAATTTTGCGCCTCGCAGACAGTTTCCAGAGTAGCGGTCTATGGTGATCAAACCCCGCGTTCGCGGCTTTCTTTGTACGACAACCCACCCAACAGGCTGCGCGGCCAATGTACGCAGGCAGATCGAGGCCGTTGAGGCCCGCGGTCCGCTGGAGAATGGTCCTCGCCGTGTGTTGGTTATCGGCGCTTCGACCGGCTACGGCCTGGCATCGCGCATTGTCGCTGCGTTTGGCGCCGGCGCCGAAACCCTGGGCGTGTTCTTTGAAAAGGAGGGCACCGAGCGTAAGACTGGTAGTGCCGGCTGGTACAACGCAGGGGCTTTTCATGCAGAGGCCGATGCAGCGCGACTCTATGCCCGCAGCATCAACGGCGACGCGTTCAGTGACGAGGTCAAGGCGCGCGCTATCGCTGAGATCAGGGCACACATGGGGCAGGTTGATCTTGTTGTTTACAGCCTCGCGTCTCCGCGGCGCATGCATCCGCGAACCGGGGAGTTGCATAGCTCGACCCTGAAGCCCATCGGCAAGCCCACTACACAGAAAGGCATCAACACCGATAAAGGTCAGATTCAGGACTTTCGCCTCGAGCCGGCATCGCAGGAGGAAATCGACAATACGGTGGCCGTTATGGGGGGCGAGGACTGGCAATTCTGGATCGACGCGCTCGACGAAGCGGGCGTTCTGGCTGATGGCGCCAGGACAACGGCCTATACGTACCTCGGCGACAAGCTGACCTGGGACATTTACTGGCACGGCACTATTGGCGCCGCCAAAAAAGATCTGGATCGGCGGGTACTGGATATCCGTGAGCGCCTCGCGGCGCGCGGCGGCGATGCACGGGTCTCCGTGCTCAAGGCTGTGGTCACCCAGGCCAGTGCGGCGATTCCTGCTATGCCGATTTACCTGGCGATTCTCTTCAAGGTCATGAAGGCGCGGGGTACCCATGAGGGTTGTATCGAGCAGGTCGACGGCCTGTTTCGCGACTCGCTCTATGCGCCGCAACCACAGCTCGACGAGGAGGGCCGATTGCGCGCGGACCGCCTGGAGCTGGAGCCGGATGTGCAGGCTGAGGTGGCCGCGCTCTGGGAGCAGATCACTACAGAGAATCTTCACCAGCTCTCCGATTTTGCGGGTTACCGGCGCGAGTTTCTGCAGTTGTTCGGCTTTGAGGTAGACGGTGTGGATTACGAGGCTGATGTGGATCCGCAGGTCGCGATCCCGCAGTTGCTGGCGGATGCTTGAGCACGGCAAAGCCTGGCGGCTGAGCACACGGGTTCAGCGCATCGTCGCGCCGAACCCGGGAGCCATGACCGGGCCTGGCACCAACACCTACCTGCTGGGGGAAGACGAACTCATCGTCCTGGACCCGGGGCCGGCCATAGATTCTCATGTGCAAGCCATCCTCGATGCCGCTGCCGGGCGCATACGTTACATCGTCTGTACGCACACACATCCGGACCATTCGCCCGCCTGGCAGGCGCTGGCTGAGGCCACCGGTGCGACTGTGCTCGGGGCGTTGCCCGCTGGCGACGATCATCAGGATGAAACCTTTGCACCAGATGTGGAGCTTGAACATGAGTTTTGTCTGGTCACGCCGGAGCTATCGCTTACTGCTCTGGCCACCCCGGGCCACGTCAGTAATCATTACTGCTTCCTTCTTGAGGAGGAACGCATGCTCTTCGCGGGCGATCACATTATGAATGGAAGCACGGTGGTTATTATCCCGCCGGGTGGTGATATGCAGGCCTATATAGCTTCCCTGAGACTGCTGCTTGACTATCCTCTCGACGTGATTGCTCCCGGGCACGGTGAGCTGATTTATGAGAGCCGACAGGAAATTGAGCATCTCATCGCGCACCGACTCGGGCGTGAGGCAAAGGTGCTGGCCGGTCTTGCTCAGGTCGGTCCCTGTGATCTGGACCGTCTGGTAACGGTGGTCTACGATGATGTGGATCCTGTGTTGCATCCCTGGGCAAAACGCTCTCTGGAAGCGCATCTGATTAAACTCGATACAGAAGGCCGCGCCCGTTGCGGAGTTGCTCAGCGCTGGCAGTTGGCCCGTTAGGGTGGCTCGCCGCCGCTGCGCTGAATCCGCAGAGGGTTGGGATGATCCGTCGAGCTAAGGGCGTCATCGCGCGGCAGTTCTGCCGCGCTCGATTAACAATAAGGCAATAAGGAGAGGACAATGAACGGTTTGATGATGGATGTGTCGCTGACCATCACCTCAATCATGTCGCACGCAGAAGCAACCAATGGAGACCAGGAAATAGTCTCCTATACCAGTGACAACCCGAGGCATCGCTACACCTACCGGGAGGCCTTCGGTCGCACGCGACAGCTGGCAAATGCGCTCGCAGGCTGGAATCTTGAGCGCGGCGACCGTGTTGCTACTCTGGCGTGGAACGACTATCGCCATTTCGAGACTTATTATGCGGCCGCCTGTAGCGGCTTCGTTTGCCACACGGTTAACCCCCGCCTGTTTCCAGAGCAAATTGTCTACATCATCAACCACGCCGAGGATCAGATCGTATTCGTCGACCAGGACTTTATGCCGTTGGTAGAGAAAATAGCCGCGCTATGTCCCGGTGTCCGTGAGTGGGTGGTTCTTAGCGATGAAGCGCATATGCCCGAGACCAGCCTGCGCAACGTCAGCTGTTATGAGCGTCTTGTGCACGGACATTCGGATCAATTTGACTGGCCGGAACTCGACGAGCGTGAGGCCTGCGCGCTGTGCTATACCTCGGGTACGACCGGCAATCCCAAGGGTGTGCTCTACTCGCATCGCTCCACACTGCTGCACGCCTACGCCTCCCTCATGCCCGATGCGATGGGGCTCTCAAATCAGGATACGGTGCTTCCCATCGTGCCCATGTTTCATGTGAATGCTTGGGGTACGCCATATACCTGCCCCATGGTCGGCGCCAAGCTGGTTTTCCCCGGCAACAAGATGGGTGATGGGGAGACGCTCGCCGCGCTGATCAATGAGGAAGGCGTGACCATGTCGGCCGGCGTCCCCACTGTCTGGTTGAATTTGCTCGCCTACCTCAAGCAGTCCGGGCTCGGCATAGAGAGCCTCACGCGAGTTCTCGTTGGCGGTGCGGCCTGTCCTCTGTCGGTGATGGAGGACTTCGATAGCTACGGCGTGGAGACCCGTGTGGGCTGGGGTATGACCGAAATGAGTCCCCTGGGCACGGTCAATGAATCGACCGGGGCGCGGGAGGCGTTTGGCGAGGAGAAGTTCGCCCGGCAGCGGCTCAAGGCCGGCCGGACTATTTTCGGGGTGGAAATGAAAATCGTGGATGACGAAGGTAAACCCTTGCCGCACGATGGCGAGGCCTTCGGATCCCTTAAGGTTCGTGGGCCCTGGATCTGCTCGAGCTACTACAAGCTGGACGATTCCTCTGCACACGAGGAGGCGGGCTGGTTTGAGACCGGCGATGTTGCCACCATCGATCCCCTGGGGTACATGGCGATAACAGACCGCACCAAGGACGTTATCAAGTCCGGTGGCGAGTGGATCTCCTCCATTGCCATCGAAAACGTGGCCACAGACCATCCCAAAGTGGCTGAAGCTGCCGTGATAGGCCGCTTCCATCCCAAGTGGTCTGAGCGGCCTTTGCTGGTAGTGGTGCGTGCCTCTGGTGCTCAGGATCTCAGCGCCGGGGAAATGCTCGCCTGGTTCGATGGCAAGATTGCCAAGTGGTGGACTCCGGACGCAGTGGAGTTTGTCGATGAGATCCCGCACGGTGCCACCGGGAAGATTCACAAGGTCGGGCTCCGCGAACAGTTCAAGGACTACGCCTTTCCGAGCTGATTCTTCGCTTGCACACGAAGCTCCCCGCGCCGCCGCGCGGGCGGGAGAAAGGTGCCCCTGTGTTAAACTTGCGTGAATTTCCGTCGGGCTGAACCGTTATCACCTGGCAGGGAAGTTATTCGCGCAGTTTTTTTGGGTGGTTAATCTGGGGTGGCCGGTGGCAGCACGGAAAATCGGGGATATCCTCGTTGCAGAGGGAAAGTTATCTCCTCGCGACGTCGAGCGAGCACTGCTTGCCCAGTCTGAAATGGGCGATCTCTTCGGTCGCGTGCTGGTCAAGCTGGGCCTGGTGTCGGAACTGGACGTCGCGCAGGCGCTCAGCGAGCAATTGCATATCGCGCTGCTCGCCACTGCAGACTATCCGGAGTCGCCGCTGAGCCTCGACGGGGTCTCCAGGGAGTTTCTGGTCGGCAACAATATCGTTCCCATCGCCATTGACGAGCAGCAGCTAACGGTTGCCGCGGCTGTTCCGCAGGATCCCTACCTGGCCAAGGCCATGGGTATGGCGCTCGATCGGCCGGTGCGGATGCTACTGGGCACTGACAGCGATATATCCCGGGCCCTTGAACAGATGCTTAGTGAGGGTGAATCGGAGGCCGATACCGGCGATGGTTTTGATGAGTTTGCGGGTCAGAATGACGATGAGTTCATTGAGCACCTGCGCGATCTGGCCAGTGAGGCTCCGGTTATTCGCCTGGTAAACCAGCTCATTCACCGGGCCCTGGATCTGTCGGCGTCGGATATCCATATCGAGCCCTTCGAGGACGGACTGCATCTGCGCTACCGGGTGGATGGGGTGCTGCAGGACATGCCTGAATCACCGCCTGCGAAGCTGGCTCCCGCGATTGCCTCGCGTATAAAACTGCTCGCGCACATGAATATTGCGGAACGTCGCTTGCCGCAGGATGGGCGCATTATGACCCGGGTGAAGGGCCATGAGCTCGATCTGCGCGTGTCGACGATTCCTACGGTACACGGCGAGAGTATCGTCATGCGGGTCCTCGATCGCGAGAGTATCCAGCTCTCTTTGTCCGACATGGGATTCAGCGACGATACACTGTTGCGCTATCAGCAATTACTGGCCCGTCCGCATGGCGTTTTGCTGGTAACCGGGCCCACGGGCTCGGGAAAAACCACGACGCTGTATGCGTCACTGGCCTCGATGGATGCGACCGATCGCAAGATCATTACTGTCGAGGATCCGGTCGAGTATCAGTTGGGGGGAGTCAACCAGATCCAGGTGCAGAGCCAGATCGAACTGACTTTCGCCCGGGCTCTGCGCGCGATCCTGCGACAGGATCCCGACATCATCATGATCGGTGAGATGCGTGACCGGGAGACCGCGCAGATCGGGGTGCAGTCGGCGTTGACCGGGCATCTCGTGCTATCGACTCTGCATACCAATACGGCTGCCAGTGCCATAACGCGGCTTGAAGATATGGGTATTGAACGTTACCTCATTACGTCCTCAGTGAACGGGGTGCTCGCACAGCGGCTTCTGCGCACGCTGTGCATGCACTGCAAGGTCAGCGTAGAGATTTCCGACAGGGTAATCGCGAAACACGGCCTGCAGCGTTTCCTGCCAGCCGGACAGCGGGCTGTTTATGAGGCGCGCGGCTGTGAGGCTTGTCTGCACACGGGTTATACCGGGCGAACCGCGATACACGAACTCTTTCTCCTCGATGAGGGTATTCGCCGGGTTATTCAATCGGGCTGCGATGCGGCGGAACTGCACAATGCCGCGCGTGAGCAGGGCATGATTACGCTATATGAGGACGGCTTGCGCAAGGTTGTAGAGGGTCGGAGTTCTCTCCAGGAGGTGCTTCGCGTCACCCAGGATCAGAGCCAAGAGTCTGCTGAGGAGCCCGCAGTGCCCACGGTAACTGCAGACGTCAGTCGACTGCAGTCGCGGCCAATCTGAGCCTATGACAGTCTTCTACTACCGCGCGATTGCTCGCGACGGCAAGAGCGTGGACGGGACCCTGGAGGCCACTGGCCCGGAACTGGCGTCCCGACAGCTTCGCAACCGCGGCCTGACACTGCTTGCCCTGCGCCCGGAAACGGCGGGGAGCGCCATGGGGCGCAGTACCGGGCGAGCGCCGAGCCGCCAGGACGTGCTGGCCATGACGACGGAACTTGCGGTGCTCCTGCGCGCTGGCTTGCCTCTGGATCGGTCGCTCAAGGTATTGATCGAGATGGCCGCCGTGCCTTCCATGGCCGCCATGCTCCAGGACGTGCTCAAGGCGGTCAAAGACGGCAAGGCCCTGAGCGAGGCGCTGGCAGCTTACGACCATTTGTTCGGGCGTTTCTATCTGAGCATGCTGCGCAGTGGCGAGGCCAGTGGCAACATGTCTCTGGTGCTGGACCGTCTGGTAGAGCATCTTGAGCAGGCCCGCGCCAATCGCGAGAGCGTGGTCTCCGCGCTAATCTACCCGGCGATCCTGCTGGTTGTGGCGGTACTTTCTATCGTCGTGATGTTGCTTTTCGTGGTGCCACAATTCGAGTCGCTATTCGATGATATGGGCGATGCGCTTCCGGTCCTGACGCGCGTGGTCATTGGTGCCGCCGATTTTGTCGGTGCCTGGTTCTGGTTGTTGGCAATACTTCTCACAGCGGCCGTGCTGATCGGGCGCAATTGGCTGCGCAGTGAGCGGGGCCGAAGCATTTGGCATCGCCGGCTTCTGCGCCTGCCAATTATTGGTGGAATAGTTTTTGAGTTTGAGATGGCCCGTTTCGCGCGCACTCTGGGGACTCTACTGGGCAATGGCGTACCCCTGCTGCGTGCGATCGACATCGCTGTGGAGACCGTTGGCAACGTGGTGCTGCGCGAAGCGCTGTTGAGGCTGCCTCCGGCAGTCAAGTCTGGTCAGCGCATGTCCGTGGCGCTCGCCGCGACTGATATGTTCACACCGATGGTCATTCAGATGACCCGGGTAGGGGAGGAGTCCGGCGCGCTCGATACGATGATGCTGGAGCTGGCCAAGGTTTTTGATAATCACGTCAACGCCGGGGTCAAGCGCACTCTGACGCTGCTTGAGCCGTTGCTGATTCTTACTATGGGGGCCATCATCGCGGTGATTATCATCGCTATTTTGATGGGTATTCTTTCCGTGAACGATCTTGCCATTTGACGATCCAAGCCACTAATGAAGCGTTTTGACCGATACAGGAAAGCTCCTATGCCCCTCAAGAATCTATCAATATCTCGACGGTGCCCGCGCGGCGCGCGGGGCTTTACGCTCATGGAGCTACTGGTCGTGCTGGCCATTCTCGGTCTGCTTATGAGTCTAGTGGGGCCGCAGGTTCTCAGGCAGCTTGGCGGAGCCAAGACGAAAACCGCACTGATACAGATTCGCGACATCGAACAGGCGTTGGAGATGTACAAGCTGGATGTGGGGCGCTACCCGAACAGCGCTCAGGGCCTCTCCTCGCTGGTCGCCAAGCCCGGCGGTGCGGCGGGCTGGAACGGTCCCTACCTGAAAAGCGACGTGCCTCAGGACCCCTGGAAACGCGACTACATCTACAAGTATCCGGGCGAGCGCGGCGAGTTGGATATCTCCTCCTTTGGTCAGAATGGTGCGCCGGGAGGCGAGGGTGAGGATGTCGATATCGGCAACTGGCAGTAAGTCGCCCCGGGTTCCTTATGTGTCTGGAGGCGGGGTCTTCGGGACAGGGGGCTTCAGTCTCGTTGAGTTGCTGGTGGTGCTGGCGATTGCGAGTCTGATGATGGTCGCAGCGGTGCCCTCGTCCGTGCGCTTTTACGACAATATGCAGGCGCGTCAGGCCGTTCGGAGCACGCTCAATCTGTTGTCCTCTGCCCGGGAGAAAGCGCTCGCCTCTGGGAATACCCAGGATGTCCACTTGCGACCCGCTACCGGTCGCCTGTGGCTGAATGATCAGGAACGGGTACTGCCCGCGTCGCTGCGCATGACCGTGCATGGGGCGGCGGAACTCAATCATGAGGATATTGGTGTTATCCGCTTCTACCCCGATGGTAGCAGTAGCGGCGGTGGCGTGGATCTCGCCCGGGAGGATGGCAGCGGAACCCGCATCAGCGTGGACTGGCTGGTCGGCTCAATCCGGCCGCAGCCCATTGATCGTGGATAGGAAACGACTACAGGGCGGTTTTTCGCTGCTGGAGATGGTGGTCGCAGTGGCGATTCTGGGAATGGCTCTGGGTGCGCTTTACCAGGCTTCAGCAGGTGCTACCCGTAACGTGCGCACGGATCAGCGCTACGCCTACGCAGTCGAATTGGCGAGATCCCTAGTGGCCGATAACAGTCGCGTGCCACGGCAGGGGCTGCGGCGCACTGGCGAGACAGCCGGCGGTTTTGTCTGGCAGGTCCGCGCCACCCCGCTTGAGCGACCGCGCGGCTCACCGCTCGCCGGTGGTCTTCTGCAGCGACTTGATGTTGAGGTCGCCTGGCCTGACGGCAGTCGCCGCCGCGCCGTGAATCTGCACTCCGTTGTGGCCGGCGAATGATTACGCTGCGGCGCAGCGCTGGTTTTACGCTGGTGGAGATGATGGTGTCGATGGCGATCCTGTCGATGATTATGCTCGCCACGGTGACTGGCCTGCGCACTCTGGCCAACACCCAAGCCAGTCTCGCCGTCCTGACCGATCGCAACGACGAACTCCGCGCGGTCAGCACTTTTCTTCGCGATGCGCTGGAGTCTGCGGTGGTGGGCAACGATATCAGTGGCCTGAGCCGTGGTGGCGGCGTTGCGGAACGCACAGTCTTTGAGTCGAGGCCTGAGAGTCTGGTTTGGAAAACGACGATGCTTTTTGGCGAGTCGGCCGGGGGTAGTTACTTGGTGCGCGTGGGTAGTGAAGAGGGGCAACTGGTAATGCGATGGCAGAAGACTGACCCTCGTGGGCAGAGCGCACCTTGGAATAATGTGGCCTCGCGGACGTTAGTGCAGAACATACAAAGTTTCGCCGTAGCCTATCGGCGGAGTGCGGGCGGCGCATGGCAGAGTGCGTGGGATGGCAGCGGAGCCCCGGGCTGGGTACGCCTCCGGGTACAGGCCAACGAGCGGTACTGGCCGGATATGGTGATGGAGGTGGCACGATGAACCCTGTGTTGCGTGGTGCTTGCGCTGCGCGCCCGCAGGCCGGGGTCGCCCTCGCGCTGGTGGTCTGGTTCATTGCGGGGATGTCTCTGCTGGTGGCGGGTATTGTTTATTCCGCGCGCACCGATTCGCGGCTCGCGCGGCTCCATGTGGAGCGGGCGCAGGCCACCGCATCGGCCGATGGCGCGATCAACCTCCTCATGGCGGACATCCTTGAAACAGGGAGGGACCAGAGCAGCGGAGAGAACACACCTTTACAGGGCCGTTTCAGCGTGGGGGAGCACTGGGTTACGGTGGTGGCGGTACCCGTGGAGACGCTGGTGGACCTGAACCGTGCGAGTGCTTCCTTATTGGAACTGGCGCTGCGCCAGACGGTTGCGGTGCGCCCTGATGCGGCCAAGCCACTGGCTCAGGCTATTGTACAATGGCGCGGCGTTACGGCAGCCGTCGGCAGTTGGCGCCGTTTTGAAACGACAGAGGATCTGCTTGGCGTGGAAGGACTAAACCGGACGACCTGGGACAGCCTTAGAGCTTATGTAGCGGTCACGAAAGGCGACCGCGGTTTGCGTGAGTCCGACAATCGATCGCTCCGCGCAATGCGTATGTTGCGGGCAGTTGCCCCAGCGCAGCGCGGGACCCGCCCAGATCAACTGCCGGCCCCGGGCTCTCTGGGCGCGGCAATGGTGAGCCCCTCACAAAACTATCGCGTCGATGCGTTGACGCGCATGGGCGATCGCCTCTGGTTGCGCCGCCGCTGGGTCTCGCTCGCTAATGGCCGCGGCGGTTTGCCCTGGCGAATCCTGCGCACGGAAGCCGTGCGTGTCCTAAGTTCTGCTGCACCCAGCGTTAGCGCCTGACGCAGTGCATCCTCTCTGTTTTCAACGCGCTTCCGGGCCGACATGAACGTACCAGACAATCAGTGGATGCTATTTGGCGTCGACATGCGGCATATCGGACAGCAGTGGGTCGCTGCCTGGCGAGATTTGCTGTTTTCAATGGATTCTCCCCTGCGACGCCGTTTAGACGAACCGGTTGCCCTGCACTCGGAAGAGGGAATTCAGCATTATCAGGGGGGGGCACCGGTTGTGCTCTTTGACGCAGACCCGGCCTGTCGGGCGCTTCTGCTGCCTGAGGAGCTTGTTCTGGTGAGGGAGCTGACTGTACCGCTGGCGGCCGAGGCCGAGATCGGGCCTGTTATTGATCTTGAAGTTACCGCAAGCAGCCCCTTCCCGCCAGACGATACGGTGAGCGGCTGGCAGGAGCATAAACGCGACGACCAAAGTCTGCGAGTGCTGCTGGCTATAGCGTCCCGGAGCGCCCTCGGCCGATGGCTGGCGGCGCGCGGCGACACGGCTGTACTTGCGGACACATCCGCCGCGGCGGAGCATGCGGAAGCGGGCGACCGCGATGCGTGGGAGTTGTGGGCCCGCGCGGGATCCACACAGGTCGTTCTTCGCGGTTTTGGTGAATCTCGCCGCGATGCACTTTACCGCCAGCGCCTGCTGCGCGTGGGGCTGATAGGGGGTGGCATTCTGACCCTTATTCTGTTGTCCGCATCGCTCTTTGCTGTACAGCAGCGCTTTCTGCTCCAGCGCCTGGGCGCTGAACGGGCGCGGGTAGAGCGGGAAGCCACCGGCGTCGCCGGCATGCGCGCCGAGCTGGCGGGGGCCAACCAGGCTATTAGCGTCGCTAATCAGGAGCTCAGTCGCTATCCCAACCCGCATATCGAAATCGCGCGGCTGACGCAATTGCTTCAGGATGACGGCTACATAGCGCATTTCTCCATGCGCGGTCACGCGGTGCGTATTCGCGGCCGCTCTGCGAAAGCGGCAACGGTCATGCAAACACTGGCGAGTGAGACGGCGTATAGCGCTGTGACGGCGCCACAGGCCATCACGACCATAGGCAGTACCGGGCTCGAGCAATTTCACCTGGATATTGAACTCGCCGCTGCCGACGCCGCGGCTGTCGTTGAAACGGCCGACGGTGGTGCCGAATGAGCTGGCTGAAGTCACACCGTCAGAGCGCACTGCTGGTTGGCCTAACACTGCTGTTACCGACTTTTTTTTACCTGCAGTCAGTATTTGGCCTGCTCGGTTTGGGCTTTGATTACGCGGGGCAGCAGGGCCGTATCGAGCCGCGCCTGTCGCGCCTGTACGGCCTGCTGGAGAACGAGGAGGCACTGGGCCAGAGCAGCCTTGAGGCCCGGGAACGCCTGCGCGGACTGGTGCATCCGGCCACCACGGACGCCTCCTCTGTTGCGGCGTCTCTGCAGGCAGATATACGCCAGATCCTTACGGAAGCGGGACTTTCCGTCAGTAATAGTCAGGTCATGGCAACCCGCCGGGGCGAGGACTTTGATCGGGTCGCCGTACGTTTGACCATGGCGGGTAGTCTCAGCGCGCTAGATACGGCGATGGTAGCGCTGGCTGCCTATCGACCCCAGTTACTCATTGAAACGCTGGATGCCTTCCCGGCGCGGCCGACCGGGCGCAATGGTGACCGGGGTGAGGATCAGATGCTGACGGCCGTAATGCAGGTTATGTCCCTGCTGGAGCTTCCGTGAAGCGGCTGGAACAGTTGCAGCAGCGCTACCGCTCCACAGCGGAGCCATTGCGCAGCGAACGTCGTCTGGAGCTGGCGCTGCTGTTCGTTGCCGCGTTGCTCCTTGTGCAGTTGCTATGGTTCGGTGTGCGCTGGATGGTCGCTCTGCCCGTAGACCCGATGGCGCCCACCGAGGATAGCCTGCGGGTGGTGGAGCGCATGAGTCCCGGTTCGATCAGTGCAGAGCAGAGTCTGCAATTGCAAACGCGGCCGATCTTTTGGCCGTCGCGCCGACCGGTTGAAAATATCGGTTTGCCGGAGCCACAAGAATCCGTCGCGGGTAATGAAACGGCCGCAGCAGAGCTTGAAGGGCTGCTGCTCACAGGCCTGTTTGGTGGTGGTGAATTTGGCGGTGCAATAGTTGCTTACAAAGGCAACAGACAACGCATTCTCGTGGGTGAGGAGATCGATGGCTGGTCCCTGCAGAGTATCGGTTCCGATGCGGTCGTTTTCGAAAGCGGTGGCGTGCGCGATGAACGGCGGCTCACGCTGGCGCCGGTCATTGCGATCACGGCTGAGTCCGCAGAAGCCGAAATGACCTCAGCTGAGACCGCCAGGTTAATTAAGGATGCGCGTTCCAAAAAATCTATCTCATCTGCCGCCCTGCGGGCGGCAGATGAATCGCGCTCGCTCTCCATGGGCGGATGACGCCCCTTGCCAAACAATACTGGGATCCAGACAAGTCCATGAGACACACACGTTATTTTACTCTGCAGGCCGCACGCGTTATTACCGCGGCGGGTCTGGTGCTGTTGCTCGGCGCCTGTGCCTCCCAGGACTGGCAACAACTGGTGCGTGCGGAGACAGCACTGCTTAGCAAGCCCTCCGGTGACATCGAGCGGCCCGCTGACCGGGTTGCGCAAGATGCGTCGGCGGTAGAGTCGGAGGCCGCTACACCGCTGGCATCCTCGGCCGCTGAGCTGGCGCAGAAGCAGGAAGCCTCGCGTCGGGCGGAACCTGTGCTCTATCCGGGTACAGACGCGCAGGTGCGATTGCCTGAGCCCCAGAAAGTCGTGAAGTTTTTGGGGGATGACGTGAGCCTGAACTTTGAGCAGGCACCTCTGGACGAGGTTGTGCATGCGATTATCGGCGATATCCTGCAGTTGGATTATGTGGTGGACAGGCCTATCAAGGGCAAAGTTACCCTGCGCACACGCACGCCGATTCCCCGCGACGAACTGCTGGTGGTGCTTGAGTCGCTGCTCAAGGCCCACGACGCACTGATAATCCGCGGCAGCGATGGCCGTTATCTGGTAACCGGGTCCCAGCAGGCCATGCAACTGCGGCCGAACGTGACCAGCGCCGCAGATACGGCTGCCGGCTTCTCCACAATGATTGTGCCTCTGCAGTACATCAGTGCGACGGCGATGGCTGAAATCCTCAAGCCGCTGGCGGACAAGACGGCGTTTGTACGCGTCGACAACACGCGCAATATCCTGATGCTGGCGGGTACCCGTGAGCAGCTGAGTGGTTGGCTGGAGATCGTCAGCACCTTCGACGTGGATATGCTGGCGGGTATGTCTGTGGGAATGTTCCCGCTCGAGAGCAGCAGTGTCGAGGAGACGATTGTTGCGGTTAAGGCACTGCTCGACGCTGCCGGCGGTGAGGCGGGAGATATCAGCGGGATCGTGCGGGTGCTGCCCATGGAGCGGCTCAACAGCGTGCTCGTGGTAACGCCTCGCGCACATTATCTGGAGCGCATTGGTGACTGGATCACACGCCTGGATGTGGATCCGAATGCCCGGTTCGAAAAGCGGCTTTACGTGTATCCGGTGCAGAACACGACAGCGACGCGCCTTGCGCAGTTACTCAACTCCATCTATTCCGGTAACAGCGCGGGTCCTGTGGGTCCGGCCAGCGTGGGCGGTGGCGGGACGCCACAGGATCAGTCAGTAGTTGCTCCGGGTCTGTCGCCGGAGACTATCGGCGGTGGCAGAGGAGGGGTCGGCGGTTCTGCCGGCGGTGGGACTGGTGGTGGCGGCTTTGCGGGTGGTGCCATGGCTGGCGGTGCTGGCCGTAGCCAGGGTGCACGCGCTGCGGCATCGGCCATGACCTCCGTCAGTATGGGGGCGGGAGGCAATCAGAATGGCAGTAAGCTTGCCGACGTGCGGGTGGTCGCCGACGAGGAAAACAATGCCTTGATGATCTACTCCAACGGCAAGCAGTACGACCTCATTGAGGACGCGCTCGATCAACTGGATGTAGTGGCCACCCAGGTCATCATTGAGGCGAGCATCATGGAGGTGCAACTGATCGATGAACTGCGCTACGGATTGGAGTGGACTTTCAAGAATGGTTTGGGCAGTAATTACGATGGGCTGGGTACGCTGGCGGCCGCGGCCAGTGGCCCCGCGGCGCTGACCGGCTTCTCCTATACGGTAACGAATTCCATCGGCGATTTATCAGCGGTGCTCAATGCGCTCAGCGAACAGTCGCTGATTAATGTTATCTCCACGCCCTCGGTCATGGTGCTGGACAACCACACGGCGTTTATCTCCGTAGGCGACCAGGTGCCGGTCCTGCAGGGCCAGACTATTACGAACGGGGGCAATTCCGTACAGAACATCACGTATCGGGACACGGGCGTGCAGCTGTCGGTGCGCCCGTCGGTCAATGCCGGGGGCCTGGTGACCATGGACATCGAGCAATCGGTGATTGATGTCGGCGCCATCGACGCGGCGACCGGACAGCGTTCCTTCCTGGACCGAACTATCAACAGCCGGGTGGCCGTGCGCTCCGCGGAGTCGGTGGTGCTGGGCGGACTCATCCGCGAAAACTCCAGCCTCGGCGATTCCGGGGTCCCGCTGCTGCATAAAATACCGGTGTTTGGGGCCCTTTTTGGCACTACGAACACCGAGAGCCGGCGCACCGAACTGTTGGTGATTATTACCCCTCGCGCGCTCTTCAACGAAGACCAGCTGCGAGAGGTCAGTGACGAAATGCGTGAGCAGGTGCGTTTCCTCGAACTGGTAGAAAAACCGCCGCGTTCAGGGGTGAAGACGTACAAAAAATGATGGTACTAATGCCGTCGTTTGCGCGCACAAGCCAGGGAATAAAAGGACGGGCTGGTCGTCCCGCAGTGCACAAAAGGCGCGAATATGAGATCAAAAGCGGCCCTTTGCGACCGTTTCGGTGCCCGCAGGGAGGGGGGGGGATTGGCGTAAGTCACACAGTCCATTAGCGGGCCACGAGCCGTTATGTCCGCATCAAAG
>JBLIIW010000067.1:0-18138 GCA_047635315.1 Halieaceae bacterium
GCAGGCGTCTCTGGCCACATTCACTGCCGATAGTCGCGTGCATTAAGGCTGATCACGCTGCGTTCTTTTGACGTGCGCTGGACAATCATTCGCAAACGCGCGCAGGCCCAGGCTCGCGGCCAGATCCGGCTGCGATCACGCCCTGCTGGAACTCATGCGGCGAGGCATATACGCCTTGGCCCTGGGCTATCAAAACCTGATGATCACAGTGAGCTTCCTCATGATCTTGCAGCGCTAAGGGCCGCGTCACGCGAAGCCGAGCTGCCTGGGACGCTATGCGTGCGGGCCCCGTCACGTTGTCAACAAGGGGGAGGGTAAGTTGCCGCCCCTAAGCTGTCTCAAGGCCAGGAACGGGGGTCGACTGCGGAGCCCCAGATCTCGGAAGCGCCGTTCTTCTGGAATTCAATGCCACCGCCAATGCGGTCTGAACCCTCTACGAAACGGCCATCCCCGTTGCTGTCTCCGACCTCAAAACTGCGGAATACCTGGTTGTTCCACTCCATGAAGTAAGCAGCGCCGTTAAGAAATCCTCTGCCATTGGCAAAGCTGTGCTTGCCGCCAATCTCATAGCTTAAAAGCTCGGCCTGTTCCACGGCGTATCCGGCGCCTGATATGGCCTAGAAAGCGGGAAGTGCAACGGTGGGCTCCAGCTGAATAACCTCGGGGTTGAGGGATCCTGGGCTATTACCCTCCGCATAGCTCGCATACAGCATCGTATCGTCCGATAACGCGTAGTCCACGATGAATCGCGGGAGCGTCGCTTTCCACTCGCCACTGACCGAAACCTCGGCGCCGCCAAAGGGACGCGCAGTGGAAATAGCAAGCTCGTCCGTGCTCGAATCCAGTGGCGGTGCCTCCTGGATGAAGCTAGTCGTAGCGTCAAGCGTCTCCTCTTCCCGTCGCAGTTCCACACTCACGGTGAGCTTATCGGTGATCTCAAAGGCTACGCTACCGAAAATCGCCTTGTTTTCGACAGCCTCTGGGGGGAACGGGGCGGTGGGTGCACCGAACAAACCGGCATCCCCTCTCTCCTGGCCCAGCGAGAACGCCCCGTCTGGACTGGTACTGGGGAAGCCTGAGAGCGCACCCACCCATTGGTCTATCTCGAGATAATAGGCGCCTACCATCCAGCGGAAGCGTTGATCCTGGGGCGAGGCCAAACGAAACTCCTGGGAGAACGACTCATCTGTCCACTCCGAGTAGAGATCGAGGATGCCTTCCGTGAGCGCGTGATACTCTGAGAGTTCTTGCTTGAAGGTACCCTTCACCGAGCTCAGCGTGTAACCGGAGCCTCCGACGTTCCAGTCGACGTTCAGCGTAGTCATTCTGTTCTGGCGTTTCATCCCCGGGTCGTTCCCAAGTTCAGCCGCACGACCCGCCGTCGGCGGCCTGGTGTCGACAGACAAGCCCCCTTCGATAAGACCGGGCGACAGGGTTCCGCAATAATAATCCCTGAACCCGGTGCCAAATGGCCCGCAGTTATTGCTGGTACCTTCTATGATAAACGCGGGGGCTGCGCCGTCGTCTTCATCGCTATCTACGTGGCGTAGCTTTATCGCGAGATTTTCTGTGGGCGTGGCGTACGCCGTTAGATTCCACGCCGTGGTCTGTTGAGCGCCCAGG
The DNA here is from genome assembly GCA_047635315.1 of Halieaceae bacterium. Lineage (GTDB taxonomy): Bacteria > Pseudomonadota > Gammaproteobacteria > Pseudomonadales > Halieaceae > Congregibacter. The sequence continues at coordinate 1,624 of JBLIIW010000067.1, forward strand.
TCATCACCGCCCGGGAAATCGTTTTCCCAGGCGCCATCAAAGGTGTATTAGCGAGCCGACCCTCGAACAGCCAGTTTGTCCTTGATGATCGGGCCCTCGGCGCTGAGCCATACGTCCGTGCGCCCGGCATCGCCGATGATGGCCGTGACGTCGGCGCCAAACTCATTTCCCGGCGTCTTGCTAATGAAGTTGATGGCACCGCTGAACGTGGAGTGTCCGAAGAAGGCGCTCCGCGGCCCCTTCACCACCTCGACCCGTTCGATGTCGTTCATGGAGACCCAGGTGCTGAGGCCGGGGATATAAACGCCGTCAAGGAATGCGGACGATGTCTGTTGGGCGCGGTTATTCGGCGTGTCGATGCCACGAAAGCGCAGCGCCGGAGTATTTTACCGCCTGGGGAGTTACTGGCGTGCAGCCCCGCAGTGAACTAGGCGAGGTCTTCAACATCGATGATCTGCTGTTTCATGATCGTGTCGGCGGTGAAGGCCTGCACGCTCAGCGGAATGTCCTGGATCGACTCACCCACTTTCCGGGCTGTCACCATGATTTCTTCCAAGACAAACATATTTTCGTCCGAACTGTCTTGGCTGAAGGCCGCACCAGGAGCACTGAGGCTCAGTGCAGTGAGCACCGCGGTACTTAATTTGTGACGACTGAACATGTAGCTTACTCCCCTGAGACACACACTTTTTAAGCGCTTACTCTGGGTAGGTGTGCGCAATATTTTTTTTCACACCACACCTAGCACGGACCTCCGGAATCTCTTAGCTAATTCTAATGATATTAGAATTAGCATACCGACTTGCTTATTACCATCCATCTCACTGCCACCCTCTCTGCTGTCATCGCTCATGACACGTCCTCCGCAGGAGGACAGCGCGTGTAGCAGCGGGATGGTCGCGGCACTCCTGAAGTCGAGTATCTAGTCGCAGCCACGGCTGCAATGCGTCGAATACTCTGGTTGTACATATAGACGACTTCGAGCGCGGCATCCTCGAGAGCGCCAGGGTCAGCCGGGGCTCGGTTTTCGCATTTGGTATATTGATATATCATACAGCCTTTAAAAGCCTCGCCTCGACAGGATGCTGGCCAATGACAGACCCCGCTCGCCCGAAAACAATGCAATGCAGATGGCGCATGCTGCCAGTACGGAATGCTCATCTTTATTGACCCATAATCTTGATCAGTAACGGAACCGCAACGATGGAAAGACGATTGCTTCGCGAACTCCTCACCCAGAAGGAATTCTTCTACGCCCCCGGTGTATTTGACATGCTGTCACTGCACATCACCAACAGCATCGGCTTTGATGCCGTGTATGCCTCGGGATACTGGCTGACCGGCTCGTCTCTGGGTCTACCCGATGTCGGACTGGCGGGCTACACCGATATGATTGATCGCATCGCGCGGGTCTGTGAATTCAGCGCCCAGCCGGTGATTGCGGATGCCGACACCGGCTATGGCGGGCTGGTCAATCTGCGGCATACGGTGCGCGGTTACGAGCGCGCCGGCGTGCAGGGCTTTCAGCTCGAAGATCAGATCTTTCCCAAGAAGTGCGGTCATGTCGCCAATCGGCCGGTCATCGACTGCCGGGATATGGTGCAGAAGATCAAGCTCGTGCTCGACACCCGGATCAGCGATGACATGCTGCTTATCGCGCGAACCGACGCGCGCACCGACCACGGACTCACGGAAGCGCTGGATCGCGCTGCAGCCTACGCCGAGGCGGGCGCCGACATCGTGTTTGTCGAAGCGGCGGAGTCCAGGGAAGAAATGCGGCATATATGCGCCAGCCTCCCGGCGCCGGTGCTGGTAAACATGGCCGAGGGCGGCAAGACGCCGATTCTTAGCGTCGATGAACTGCGCGAACTCGGCTTCGCCGCAGCTATATTTCCCGGCACTGCGGCGTTGACTGCCATGCACTCGGTATCTGAATCCCTCAAGCACCTGCGCAGCACGGGCTCGTCCCGACACCCGGATCATCCCGCATTCTCCTTTCGCGAAATATCACGCATGCTGGGTATAGAGGAAGTGCAAGCGTTCGAAGCCGAATGGGAAGCCCGTCGCTGAGCAGGTGGCAAAGTAGAGCGACCGACACGATACATAACAGACACCAAGCAAGGATCCGCCAACCAAAATGTCGACCGGCAGCATCACTCTCCTGACGCTTGTTGCGTACCAGCTCTTTCTGATTGGCATCGGTGTCTGGGCGTCCCGGCGCACCAGCAACGAGGCAGATTTCTTCCTGGGTGGCCGCTCACTGGGGCCTGTGGTCGCGGCTCTGAGTTACTCCTCCAGTGCATCGTCTGCATGGACGCTTCTGGGAATGAGCGGTCTGGCTTATGCCATGGGCGTCGGCGCCTTGTGGATAGCCGCGGGCTCCGTGTTGGGAATGCTGTTCGCCTGGATCTGGATCGCGCCGCGCCTCCTGCAGATGAGCAGAGAAGGGAATCTCATCACCCTGACGGACTTACTTCTCGGCGATATGGAACACAATATTCGTCGGGCAATGGTCTGGCTGATCTCGCTGATTATCGTCGTGTCCTTCAGCTTCTACGTGGCCGCGCAGTTTCAGGGGGCTGGCACTACCTTTGCCGGCACCTTCGATATGTCCATGACAGCGAGCATCTCCACCGGCGCCCTGGTTGTATTGATCTATACGCTGCTGGGGGGCTTCTGGGCTGTATCCGTGACCGATACGGTGCAGGGTCTGCTCATGGCCGTAACAGCCCTGCTGCTGCCACTGGCGGCACTGCAGGCAGTCGGCGGCTGGTCGGCGTTGCTTGACAACCTGGCTGCAGTCAGCAGTCCGAGCCAGCTGAGCCTGAGCGCCGGAAACACCGCCCTGTCAGCCGCCGGCTTCGTCGTTGGCCTGCTCAGCGTCGGTATCAGCACCTGCGGGCAGCCGCACCTGTTGGTCAGGTTCATGGCCCTGCGCGACGAGCGCGCCCTGCGTCAGGCGCGCATTTTGACCGTCGCATGGTACCTCCTGGTGTTCTTCGGCATGTGTCTGCTCGGGCTTGCGGGGCACGTGCTGATTCCGGATCTGGCCGATGCAGAGACAGTGTTCTTCGCGCTGACGGAAACGCTGTTTCCGCCGCTGCTCAGTGCGATGCTCATCGCAGCCGTACTCTCGGCGATCATGTCGACCGCGGACAGCCAGTTGCTGGTGGCGGCTAGCGCGCTATCACACGACCTGGGCTTCGGACGAGGGTCTGCGTCACGATCGTTGCTCGTCTCGCGTATCAGCATCGCGCTGCTGGTGACCATTGCGGTGCTGATCGCCCTGTATGTGCCGGAGAAAATATTCTCCCGGGTGCTGTTCGCCTGGGTGGCCCTGGGCAGCGCCTTCGGACCATTGGTGCTCGCGCGACTTGCCCGCTGGAACATCGCGCCGATGGCGGCGCTAGTTTCTGTGGCACTGGGGTTCACGGCGGCGATTGCGCTCTATCTGGCGCCAGACACGCCGGGAGACATTGCAGAACGCCTACTGCCCTTCTGCCTGGCCGGAAGCTGTCTGCTGATCGGGCGACGAGCGACGGCGGGAAACGGTGAGGGAGCAGGCCCCTAAATCCCTGACATTCACACAGCCGATTGCCGAATCGATCGGTCCTGGGCGGGGTTTCGACGGGCGGTTGTGGTATGACATTTATCAAACGGCGGGTTAGCGGATATGTAGTAATCTGCTCATGAGTGGGCCTGTAGTCTAAAAATAGGAGTTATCTCGATGGCCTCAGGTTCGAATTTTACGCGGCGCAGGCTGATTGCCGGTGTCGCCGGTGCTGCGCTAGCCCGGCCCTTTGCTGCCCTTGGCGCGGCCGCCGCGCCGAAGGTCGATGTGCTGGTGATAGGTGCTGGTCTGTCGGGTCTCAATGCAGCGCTGCTTCTTGAGGAACGGGGAGCATCGGTGCAAGTCATTGAGAGTCGCTCGCGAATCGGCGGACGCCTGCATACGCTCTATGATCTGCCGGGTCACCCGGAGGTTGGCGGCAATAGCATGGCCAGCGGCTACGCCCGCATGATCGACATGGCGCACCGACTTGATGTGAAGCTGGTCGACTACGCCTCGCGGGTTTTCGGCGCACCGCCACCACAGCTGGTACTCGGCGAAAAGTTATTCAGCAAGTCCGAGTGGATCGACTCATCCCAAAATCCGTTTTCCGAAGGCTTCAGAGACAAGATGCCTTGGGAGTTGGTAGCTGCGCGCCTGGCGGGGAGTAACCCGCTGCAGGCGTCTGCAGATTGGCTCAAGAACGAACATAGCGCGCTGGATATACCACTGCACCAGTACCTTCGGACGCTCGGCATGTCGGATGCGGAAGTTCGCCTGGCCTACGACATGGCGCCTTATTACGGCGCCTCGGCCTGGGAAGTATCCGCGCTCATGTACCTATTTAACCGGCGCTGGACGGCGGAACAGATCAGCATGGGGTCGTCGCTCTATGCGGTGGAAGGCGGTAACCAGCGTCTCCCGGAAGCCATGGCCCGGCGCTTGAAGCAGGAAGTCCGTCTCAATCAGGAAGTGATGACGGTGGAGCAGGAGAGCGATGGCGTGCGGGTGCGTTGCCGGAACGGGGAGACATTCCGCGCAAGCTATGCGGTATGTTCGCTACCGTTCTCCAAGGTTCGCGACCTTTACATGTGGCCAAAGCTTCAGGGCACCCAGCGGCAGGCCGTCGCGACCCTGAATTATCAACGCAATACGCTGGTGTTTCTGGTGCCCAAGCGACCATTCTGGGAAGACGACGGCTTGTCTCCGACCATGTGGACCGACGGAACGCTGGGCACGGTTGTTGCGCAGCAATTTGGTGATAATCCAAAGGAGGTCACTGGCCTGGTGGTCAATACCCGGGGTTGGGTGGCGGACAGCCTGGATCGCCTGGGACCCGCGGCCGCGCAGGCCTTTGTCATCGCGGAAATTGAACGACTCCGTCCTGCTGCGAAGGGCGCCCTCGAAGCGGGCGGCTTTCATTCTTGGTGGCTGGATCCCCATAACGCCGGCGACTGGGCGATTTTTGCCCCCGGGCAGGTCGGCCTGCTGCCGACCATGGCCCAGCCTCACGGGCGCATGCATTTCTGCGGGGAGCACACGGCAACCATGAACCGGGGTATGGAGGGCGCCATGGAATCAGGAGAACGCGTGGCCATGGAACTGGCCGCGAGGATTTAGGGTGCGGGGGCCAAGACCGGCAGTGGGTCGCTGCCGCTCAGGTTTTTTTGTCCTGCGCATGGGGTGGCTTTTATCTCCGGGGCGTAGCTTAAGCAGGCTCTGATCCACTAAAAGTTCGCGTAACGTGGCGTAATTGCCGCTTCTGCAAGCACTCATATAGGGAGGAACAATGATTGATCCCAAGAGTATTAAGCAATTGTCGATGACACCACGGGCAGCGGTGCTGGCTCTGCTGTGTGGGTTTGCCCTGCAGTTGCCCTTGGCCGCTGCAGCGGAGCTTACGGAACAGGAAATGAAGCTCGGGCGCATTCTTTTTCTGCAGTGCCGGGCCTGCCACTCCCTTACCCCAAAGGACAACGAGGGCAAGATCGGGCCATCCCTTGCGGGGGTTTATGGTCGCGCGGCCGGCTCGGCGGACTACTATGAAAACTACTCCGCCGCGCTGCGCGAGTCCGCCCACGAATGGAATCCCGAAACCATGAGCCAGTGGCTGCAGGGGCCCGCCGCGATGGTCCCGGGAACGACCATGGTGTTCGCCGGCCTCGAGGACGCAGGCCGGCGCGATTTGCTCGTGCGCTACCTGGAAGTCCTCACGCAGGCGGAAGCACAATGATGCCTGCAGCGCTGCTCTGGCGCGCTACTCAGGCAGCTGTCAAACCGATGAATCTGCTCCTCAAGCTTTGCCTGTTCTGTGCTGCGGGACCGCTCGCATCCGGGGTTCTGGCCCAGCAGCCGCCGGCAGCCACTGTCTGTGCTGAACCTTCCGCAGGCACCATCAGCTTTGCGGATATACGGGCGAAATATGCGGACCCGGATTCGCGCTTCGTGACGCTTGAGGGTCTGGACGGCATCGACACTCACTATAAGGTCGAAGGGCAAGGTCCGGCGGTACTGCTGGTCCACAGCTCTTCCGGGGACCTCAAGGATTACGACACCTGGGTCGACACGCTCAAGGCGGACTACCGCGTTGTGCGCCTTGATCTTCCGGCTTTCGGCCTCAGCGGCGCAGTGCCCAGCGGCAACTACTCTATCGATCGCTACCTCATGCTCGTGGATGCGCTCATGGATCATCTGGGCATTGAACGATTTGCCATCGCCGGGACATCCTATGGCGGTCTGGTGGCCTTTCGCTACGCGGGAACACGAACGGATCGCGTTACGGCGCTCATCGTGCAGAATTCCGCAGGCGTCGAATACGGCGGCCGGCGCGGCACCGAGGAGCGAGCGCGTGACTCTGAGGCCATCTTCGTCCCTCGGACTGCCACCCAGAGCGGCTTCCAGAAAATGCTCAATACAGTAATCAACGACCCCTCGAAGGTGACCCCAGAGCTTGTTCGCCGTAAAACGGATTTCGCCAATGTCATCGGCCGCGACTGTGAATCCTTTGTCGCCTTACGCCTCTATGAACGCGGTAACCCGCAGCGCGTTCTAAGCCACGTCAGGGCGCCGGCGCTGGTCCTGTGGGGAGGCAACAGCAAGGGCTTGTCCGTAGCCACAGCGAACATCTTTGCCGAGGCCATGGTCAACGCGCCAAGCGTGGACAAGGTGATCTACGCGGGCGGGGGACACCTTACCCACATCGAACGGCCCGCGGAGACAGCGACAGATGTGAAGGCATTTCTCGACCGCGTTTTAGCGCCCTAATCAATAGACAGCACCGTGCGCCACAGCGCCGGTCAGTGGAGAAACTGTATGGCAGCACAAACCAAGAACACAGACGAAAGTCTACCAATCAGTCGCCGGGACCTCATGTCCCTTGGTTCCGCCAGCCTCGCCGCAGCGGCTCTCGCCGGAGTCAGCGCGGCGCCGGCGGTCGCCCAGGAGACCGTTAATGGGGCGGTGCGCGTGCCGAAGGACGGCGCCTACGCCACAGTGCCACTGAGAAAGGACACGCTGCGTGTAACCGCCGTACAGTCTTACATGAGAGCCATACGCGACACGGCTAATCCGGCCCGTGAAATGAAGGCCAACGTTGACCACATGATCGAAATGATCGATATGGCCAATGGGTTTTACGGACCGCAGGATCTGGTGTGTTTTCATGAGCAGCCCATCATGGGCTGGAATCCCTGGACCCGCGAAGAGACGCTGCGCGTCTCTATCGATGTGCCCGGTGTAGAGACGGAGCGCCTGGGCAAGAAAGCCCGGGAGTACGGCTGCTACATCACCTTTGGCACCTACGCCAAAGATCCGGACTGGCCGGGGCACGTGCTGCTGAACGGCATCCTCATCGGGCCCGACGGTAACGTCGTCGCCAACCACTGGAAAACCAGCAATGTTCGTGGCGGAATCCCGGGCTGGGATATGTTCACCACCTCGATTTACGATGTGCTCGACCAGTATCGCGAGATGTACGGTGAGGATGCGGTGTTACCGATCGCCCGTACCGACATCGGAAATGTCTGCTGCTCAATTACACCCTTTCAACCGGACTTGGTACGTGCGCTGACCATGAAAGGTATGGAACTGCGCTTGAGCTCAGCCTCCGGGGGCTACAGCGTCGACGAGACAGCGGTCATGTCCCGGCACAACCGGCTGTGGAGTGTGGTCAGCAACCCGTCAATATCACCCCAGCAGCCGGGTTTCCCGGAATTCTCCGGTTCCGGCGATACAGCGATCTTTGCTCCGGACGGAACCATAACGCGGGCCAAATCGGCGCACGAGGAGTTTGTCAAAGCGAGCATACCCATTGCGGAATTCCGCAGAACACGCACGATGCCGCCCTGGGTGCCTATGGAGATGCTGCTGCCCGTGTTCCAGGCGTACACCCCCCGTTATGGACCAAACTCCCTGGCGAGCAACATCCCCGCTGATTCAGCGGAGGCCTCGCGACACTTTGCAAAGCAGCGCAATTGGTAGCAAAGGGCGCTAGTCGCCAATAAACATCACAACTGGAATCAACGCTTATGACTGACATCAATCGACGCACAGCACTCGGGATCATCGGTGCGGCGGGCGGACTACTGGCAACCGGCGGCAAGCATTCGCTGGCTGCCGCAGCGGGCAGCCCGATGCTGGATCTGGACGATCAGGCCCAACTCTATTCGGCGTTTCGCAAACTCGCCTACTCTCTCGACGGTTCAGTGACCTGGTGGTGGATGCGCGGCACTCGCTTCGGCGTCGTGGACTCCGTGGCAACACCTTTCTGGGATATGTACGTGGGAAGCTGGTTTAGCACGCGGGATCTCGAAGACGGCGCCTACGAGGTCAGCATGGCCGGCGCGAACTTCTATACGCCGCCGAACTCGACATCGCTGCTGCGCTCCTTCCGCAATCCCTATACCGGGGAGGAGGTGCCCGTAAACTACGCGGCGCCGCGAGCGCGCAAGACGGTGATTACGCCTGAGAATGCTTCCGCCTTCGGCGAAGCCAATATCCCCGGGATGGACTCGACACAGAGCAGCTCCATCGGTCCCGGCTGGATCGAGGACACCGACGTGATCATTCGCGGCGATCTTGCCCTCACCGCTACACCTACAGACCCGGACTCCGACCGCGGCGTGTTTACGGTGAATGACTGGTCGACCTATGTGGGCGATCTGTCCCAGGTCGCCGACCCGGCGGTGAAAAACGCGCCGTGCCGTCAATACTTCACCGACATCCTGACCTGGCCGGGCTGGCTGCAGATGGGTGATCAGCCGGGCAGCTACGTGTCACGCTGCTACGGTCGCAAGGTTTTCGCCTACGAGCAGATGCCCGAGACCTGGCGCAAGCTGTTCGCACAGGCCCAGCCCGAGGCCGCTCGCGACCCGGCGTCCCTGTTGTCGGCCTGACGCTTACATCTATCGCGGGAAGGAAGGATCAACTCACCGCCCAAAGCGCTGCGGCAGACTCTAGGGGGATGCAGGCGTCAGACCAGCGACCGCTCGGCGATGGCAATTGCCGCGCGCTCGCCGGTTTCCATGGCAGCTTCCATGCCCAGTTCGACGACGCGGAGGTGCTCCCCGGCAAAATGTACACGACCATGGGGCTCCCCCATGGTCGTGATCCATTTGAGAGCCCGGCCCGTGGGCAATTCGAAGCTGCAACCACCGGCGGTGGGGCCATCGTTCCAGGAGTGGGTGCCAAGCAATTCGAGCTTGCCCGACGTTGAGGGGCGGATGCGCGCAATTTCATCCAGCGCAAACTGGCCGCGCTGGGCGGGCGTCAAACTGTCCATGAAGCGCGCTTTCTGGCCAGAAGTGATGGCGCTCATCATGATCCGGGACCCATTGGGCTCGATCTGCTGCCGCACATACTGCAGGGGACCATCGGTCCATAGAGAGGCATCCAGGCCATCGTCTTCCCAGTAGGGTGCCTTCACCCCCATCCACACCTGGCTCTGGTTGTTGTACGGCATCTCTGCAACCGCCTCGGCCTGAGCGCCGCTGAGGGGCGGGTCAAATCGTATTTTTCTCAGCGTCGAGAAGGGCGTGGCGGCGAGCACGAAGCCCGCGTCCACCGTCGCACCCGATTCCAGGGTAACGCGACAGGACTCGCTGTTCTGGGTGATGGATGTCACCTTACTGGAGAGTCGCAGCCGATCGCCAAGCTCCTCTGCCATCGCATCTGTCAGGCGGGACGTGCCGCCGACAACGTGTGATGAGAGCAGCGCCGCGACCTCGTACTGATCCAGGTTCTTCTTTTGTTCTGCGCTGATGCGGTCCATCTCCACGCGACCGCGCGTCACCTCCTGCAACATGCGCAGGACACTTTTCTCCGCCAGGGAAACGCGACCGAGGGCTTCGTACATAAGTCGCCGGGCCTCCTCAGACGCACCCTGGGCAAGCAGCCAGGCCTCGACGGACATGTCGTACTCGGCGGCAGCTGGGCTGCGCCATTCCGTCAACGACTCCAGGGGCGTGCGCTGACCGACGTAATAGCCAAACAGGGCGTGGGGAAGGATTGCTCGCTCGCCACCGACAGTTTTGTTGTACTTTGAGTCGGGCCACTCCTTGGCGGGAATCATGCGACCGCCGATAACCGGGGTGTAAGGGGCGTTCATGTGTGCACCGGGCGCGCGCGCGATACCGAGACGGTCGCACACACTGTGGATGCGACCGTAGGTGCCACCGATCTGTGAGGCTCCCAGATCCACAGGAGATCCCCAGGAGTCCGTCGTCCGACAGCGTCCGCCAGGCCGGCTGTCTCCCTCGAGGACGAGTACCGACGCACCAAGGTCATTCAGCAGCATGGCGGCGTACATGCCGGCAAGGCCTCCGCCGACCACGGCGACGTCCACTTTCTCAGGTGCTGCGCGCAGCGCGCGGGACATTCCCAGCAAGGGAAGTGACGCCGCGGCAGCGGCGAGTACCTTTCTGCGCGAAACGCCGCGTACCGCATGGATGGATCGAAACTTCATCGCTAACACCTCAGGGTTGGGGGCAAAGCTTGTTGATCGAAGTCCGCGTAGTGCTGCCTATCGGCGCAGCGATCCATGGCCGATCATAGCGAGGCGCAGCGGAGCATCTGCGACCCCTGCGCGGGACAACAACACAGTCGAGTCTGCACCAACTACCGTAGGACGACTACATTAACTTGCGAAGGCAGATATGCGCTGCACGAATACCGCTGCGCTCGGGCGCGTTACCAGCCCTGGCTTACTACCTTTCGCTGGATCAACGGCGGCAGCGCCCACAACGGCCCTCGATGGGGTCGGCCCGCCCCATTGAGTGAGCTTGCTGACTCAGATGATGCCGCGCTTGTCGAGGTCTTCAATAGTCCTGGCGAGCGTGCGCTGAAAATGGGAGCGCTGGGGTTCTACATCGCCCGCAAGGGTGTTTGCCGGATAGACGGCTTGCCCCCCGTAGACGTCCCGGAATAACTCCAGGCGCTGACGGGCCAGGGTGTTCGTCATGCCAGGCTTGCGCCGGGCACGACGCAGGGCCGCTATATCGATTTCAGCATTGCCACACATGCTCTCCCCCGCCGCCGCCTCGCCCAGCACCGCGCCTTTGTAGTCGACGACCTGCGAGTGGAGGTCCGTGGACGCGGCGGGGAAGGGAATGCCGGTGATGCCGGCACTGTTCGCCGACACCACGTAGAGCATGTTCTCGTAGGCCCGGGCCTGCTTGGCAATGTTCTTCGGCGTCAACCGCGGACTGCCCACTTCGCTGGATGAGTGACAGATGATCTCGGCACCGCGCAGGGCGTGGGCGCGCGTGAGTTCGGGATAGAGAATCTCTTCCGACGCGATACAGGCAAGGCGCCCGATTTCCGTATCGACCACCGGAAACAGCGCATCCGCACCATAGTGATCGAGATAGGCATCCAACACATCGTGGGGCGTGGGAGCGAACATGGAAACCAGCCGGCGGTAACGCAGCAGCACGTCACCGCCGGGGCCAATGATGAAGCTCGTCTGGAAATACAGCCGGGGAAACTTCGGGTCGAGTTCGTAGAGGTTACCCGACAGAAAAATGTCCTGGGCCTGGGCGATCTCGCCCAGCGCCTCATACTCGGGTCCATCCATGGCGACACAGCCCTTGGCCTGCCAGGCTTCAATGCTCTCGCCGAGGGGAAAGCTGCTCATGAAGTACTCGGGAAGCACTACCAGACGGGCCTTGCCCCCGGCGAAACTTCTCAGGAAACCGCAACTGCCCGCAATGAGCTGACCAGCGCGTTTGATGGTGGCCTGCATGGACAGCCGGGCATCGTCCACGGACAGCATGTTTACCGCCGGACAGGTCATCTGCAGGGCCAGGGCCTGGTAGGCATCCACGCTGCTCACGGGCTCTCCTCGGCGTCATGGGCCGGGGAGGAACCTCCCACGGGCCCTGCCAGCTCTCCCTCCACGAGCAGGACCCGGGCATCGCAGATACCTCGGCGCAGTTCCACCACAGACCGATAGGCGTCCGATTCCCAGAAGCGTCGGGCGCTGTCCATATCGGGCCACTCGGAAATGACCACGGAGCTATCCTCATCCAGGTCCCCCTCCAGAACCTGCCCATGGGGCGCGCGCAGCACGTAGCGGCCGCCGTGTTCCTCAACCAGCTGCGCTGCCTGGGCAGCGTAACCGGCGAGGAACTGCTCGCGGTCATGCACCCGCGCGAGGACAATCATGTAGGCGGGCATGTCTGCTCAGTGACCCCCGCTCTTGCTGGCTTCTTCGGCATCACGCTGATCAAAAATCTTCTTGAAGTAGGTCCAGGATGTCTCATTGGGCCGGGGGTCATCTGCGGGTGGCGCATGCGCATACTCGGGGTAGCTGGCGGCGATCTCATCCTTCAGGATGGACGGAAGCTCGTCCCAGCTATCGAGCTTAAGGCCCTGGGCATTGAAGTACACGATGCCCTCGCGGCCGTTCATCTCCATCCAGGGAAGCCAGTCAGAGATGCGCACCCAAGACACGCCGGGATTGACGAAGGTGCTATCGTCGTCCAGCAACTCAGCGGCCAATCCGGAGAAATTGAACATCTCCGTTGCATGGTAGGTGCCTCCCACATACTTCTGGTAATTCCCTGCCAGCACGTTGTGGTAGAAAAGTGGCACTTCGATATTCATCTGCCAGAGGTCGCCCATCAGCCTGATCGGCAACTTGGCCACCTTGCCATCACGACCATAGCCGAAATCTCCACGACCATTAACAGGATCGTTGGCCACGTGGATAACCTCAACGGTTTCACCGGTGTAGGGATTCTCCCAGTCGCGCATGATCTCTCCGGTGATGGGGTCTAGGTACAGCATGATCTCCCGGGTGATCTGGCGATAGCCCTCCTCGCCCTTGTCGTTGGTGACAGTGACGCACTGACGCACGTTCATGCCCACGAGGCCGAACAGCTGCTTGTCGGCCTCACCCTGGCGGCGCCCATAGCCCCGCCCGTGCCACACGTAGGTCTTCTCCACGTTGTCCTCGGTGGAGCACTGGATTTTGCGGTTGATCGCAACAACGCCCTCGCGGGAGTTTATATCGATCTCGGCATAGGCCGATGCTCCCACAGCGAACAACAGCATTGCGGTCAACGGTCTGTAGAGTTTCATGGCGTCTCCTGATGCAAAAGATAGAAGCGGTTGATAAAAAGAGCTATCGTGATCTAGTAGCCTGACTGCACGAGTTAACAACAATATTTGTCTTTCGCAAGTGCACGAAGCTTAGCGAAATATCCGGTGCTGCACGACAACGCCGGGGTACAACGCTCAATGGAGCTCCGTGAGTAGCTGGTTCAGTTCAACAACGAATCCGTCAGGATCGCGAATAACACTGACCATAACCGAAATCGTTCCCTCGCCATCGTAGGAGGGATAGCTCGTCTCCTCGGGCTCCGAGAGAACTTCCACGCCGGGTACGGCGAGAACCGAATCCCAGCGCTGATCCAGGTCGCGCACGACCAGGGTCGTGCGGCGCAGGTCCAGGGGCAATCGCTCATCCTCCGGCACGGGAGCGGCGTTAGCCGAGCTGGCAATCAGGGTGACCGCGAGCAACAGGAGGCAGGTAAGACTGGGTCTGGGAAGCATGAATATTTTCCAGAGCATGTTGAACATAAAGATATATCAATATAACTTACGTGATCGAGCGGTGCCACAACATAATCAGCATGACGCGCTTGGCCCTGGAGCCGTCCGTCTTCGTTGTTGCGAATACGCCTTGCACAAGGCCGTCATGAACTCACAGGAGCAAGCCTTATGAACGCCCCCGCGGTTGAACGACTGTCAGCGCGATTCCTGTACGCCCTGGCAACGGGCAAAGTACTTCTATGAAGCGCGCCTACGCCAATATCGACGGCCCTGACGCCAAGTGGCAGATTCACTACCGCAGTGCAGGCCATGGCACCGCTCTGGTCATGCTCCATCCGTCGCCCCTCTCCGGCGCGGCCCTGGTCCCTCAGATTGAGCTGCTGGCGCCACTGGCCCGGTGTATCGCCTGGGACGCGCCGGGCTATGGCGCATCGGATCCGCTGCCCCCCGCTTTCGACGAAGACACGGGTCTTGAGCCCTATGTGAGCTCCCTGAAAGCATTCCTGGAGGCCCTGGGGATAGAACAAGCGCTGCTCTATGGCTCGGCGACGGGAGCGCAGATCGCCATCGAGTTTGCCAAGGCCCACCATCAGCACTGCGCGGGATTGCTGCTGGAAAACGTCGCAGCGTTCTCAGAGCAAGAAATAGAAACCATCACCGACGGCTATTTTCCAGATTTTGCCCCTCGAGCCGACGGCGGGCACCTAACCGGCATATGGGACATGGCACAGCGCACTACCCGCTACTTTCCCTGGCAGTCCCAGGACCCACAGGCGCAGCGTCGCGACGCATACCCGGCACCGGCCATCATCAACGGCATTGCCAGAGACACCCTGTGCGCCGGCCCGGATTACGCCCGGGCGTACCGGGCAGCCTTTGCCAACGAGCGCCTCGACACGCTGCAGGCCGTGACCGTAGCAACGCGTATCGTCCTCTGGGAGGACGGTGTTCTCGGCAGCTACGGCGAACGTATCGGCGCGGTATCGCAGCCTGACAACATACGCGTGATCCGTGCCGCCTCAGGCATGCAGGCGCGCCTGTCCGCGGTGCGCCGAGCGGCCGTTGAATTACTCCCTATGCATCAAGGAGACGAACCATGACTAAAAAATTGCGCCAGGTGGTCCTCGAGCGGTATCCCGACGGCATTCCCGTTGCCGAGGATTTCCGTCTCGTCGAAGTTCCCCTACCCGAACCCGGCCCCGGTGAAGTGCTGTGCGAAACGCTCTACCTCTCCCTGGATCCCTACATGCGCAGTCAGATTGCCGGCCGCCACCTCTCCGGGACCGTCGTCCCCGGGGACGCCATGCGCGGCGAGACCGTCAGCCGGGTCATCGCCAGCCATGTCGACGCCATCCCAGTTGGCACGCTGGTGCGCTGCTTCGGCGGCTGGCGCAGTCACTCGGTACATCCCCAGAGTGAACTGTTCCCTCTACCTGGTGATTTTCCCGCGCCCTCCCTCGCCCTGTCGACGCTGGGCATGCCCGGTCTGACGGCCTGGGCAGGACTTCACTGTCTGGCAAACCCCGTTGCCGGTGAAACGGTGGTGATCCCCGCCGCAACCGGCGGCGTCGGCGCAGTTGCGGGGCAGCTTGCGAAGGCTCAGGGCTGCCGGGTTATCGGTATCGCCGGCAGCGACGAAAAATGCCTGGAGGCCACCAAAAACCTTGGCTACGATGCGTGCATTAATCGTCACACAGACGACGTGGCCCAGGCCCTGCGCCAGCACTGTCCCGACGGTATCAATGTGTATTTCGATCTGGTGGGCGGGCCATTGTTGACCGCAGCCAGCAAGCAGCTCGCCATCGGCGCCCGGGTTCTGCTCTGCGGACTCATGGCCGATTACAACAGTAATGAACGACCCGCAGGTCCGCCACCGGGTCTGTGGATTGTGGCCCGGGCGATCGTGTACGGCCTGGTCGTTTACGACTTCGAAGTACGTCGCGATGAATTCCTCGCCGAAGCCATTGCCCTTCTTAAAGCAGGACGGCTGCGCAGCTATGAAGACAGGAGCCAGGGTCTCGATTCGGCGCCGGCGGCCTTCTGCCGTCTGATGAACGGTGAGAACCACGGTAAGACCGTCGTCTGCCTGGCAGAGTAAGGGTATTTGCGCGACAGATACTCATTGCAGTTTCGATCCAGGCCCGCTGGGACTGTGCCCGTAGGTATCGGCGATGCTGCCTTATGTTTAGACGAGCCCAAGCGTGTAGCGCGACGGGGCCCCTAATTCCAGGCAGCTGGAATCCGCGGGGCAGTACTTTTGCGAAACGTCGCGGAACTGGGCGCGGGGATCAGCGCGAGCACACAAATGTTCTATTGACATGTCTTTCAGTCAAGTCTAACGTTTTGCCTCCCAACCATCGTCGAAGAGTCCCGTCATGCTGATCGTAGTGCTATTCAATCTTAAGACCGATGCGGCACCTGACGCCTATGAAAACTGGGCGAAGAGCACCGATATTCCCGCCGTGAATGGACTGGGTTCCGTAAAAAACTTCTCTGTTCTTCGTACTACAGGCCTTCTGGGACGCGACGATGCCGCTCCGTACCAGTACGTGGAATTATTGGATATAGCCGATATGGAGAAGCTGGGCGAAGATGTGGCGACGGAGACCATGCAGCGCGTAGCGGCCGAGTTTCAGGCCTTTGCCGACAACCCACAGTTTATGCTGACAGAATCGATCTGATTCCGGGCACAGGAAACGAACATCTCGCAAAAAACGACGCTCAGGGAGTTTGGCATCCGAGCTATTGGTGCCGCGAGCTTCGGCACGATCTTCGCCAATAATTGGCGAAGCAACGGGCTGCTGCCGGTGCCCCGTCCCCAGCAACAGGGGGCGGCAATTGCGGGCCGGGTGATGGAAGCACCACAGACGCCGACGCGCGGCATGCATCGAAGCCAATGGACAACGCCATGA
>JBLIIW010000068.1:0-17587 GCA_047635315.1 Halieaceae bacterium
CAGGTCCTCCCTGCTCAAATCCAGCGCCGTGCTGTTTGTGTTGGGGATTCTGGTTTTTTCCGGAAGCCTCTATCTGCTCAGTTTCACCGGTGTGGGGTGGCTGGGGGCTATTACGCCGCTCGGAGGCCTGGCTTTCATTGCCGGTTGGGCCTGTTTTGCCATCGCCGGCTGGAAACTTCTGGGCGAGTGAGCCTATAGTCCGAACGGCGTTGTTGCGCCGTCACCCCCTCCCACTGAGAATCCCTTGAGAACCCATCTGTGAGTGATCCACCAGAGCCCCACAGGCGCATCCGCAGTTTTGTATTGCGCGCGGGCCGCATGACCGAGGCCCAGCAGCGCGGTTTTGACCACGGGTGGATACGCTGGGGCGTTGATTACCTGCCTGAACCTCTGGATATGGATGCGCTATTTGGTCCGTCTGGGGATCGCGTGTTGGAGATCGGCTTCGGCATGGGGCAGTCTCTGCTCGAAATGGCCAGCGCACAGCGGGACACCCGGTACCTCGGGATTGAGGTACACCGGCCCGGCGTGGGCAAGCTCCTCAGCGGTATCGAGGAGGCAGGCCTGGAAAACTTGCGGGTGATTTGCCATGACGCGGTAGAGGTTCTGGAGCACTGCATTCACCCGGGTTCCCTGGATCGTATTCAGATTTTTTTCCCGGATCCCTGGCACAAAAAGCGCCACTACAAGCGCCGCCTGATCCAGCCAGACTTCGCTCTGTTACTTGCATCCCGCCTGCGCACAGGGGGAGAGCTACATCTGGCGACAGACTGGGAGCCGTATGCGGAACATATATTGAATGTGCTTAATAGCTGCGAAGATCTCGAAAATTGCAGCGAAAATGGCACTTACGTAGCAAAGCCAGAAAGCAGGCCCCTGACCAAGTTCGAGGCGCGAGGGCAGCGTCTGGGGCACGGTGTGTGGGATATTCTGTTTCGGCGTCCCGCTTTATGACGGGCGCGGGCGGGCAGAGGGCCCCCTAGTCGGGGAAAAACTGCGCGGTCACATCATCCAGAAAGCGTCGGCCAAGGCGCGATGTGGCGATCCGGTCGCCGACGCGCGCAACCAGGCCCTGCCCTTCAAGAGCGCGCAGCGGCTCTTCCAATACTGCCGCATTCAGACCGGTGCGTTCCTCAAACAATTCGATATCGAAGCCGGCCTCCAGGCGCAGGGCGCCTAGCATGAACTCGCCGAGGCGATCCGTCCGGTCCAGCTCGCGCAGGGCACAGCGGCGGCTGCCTCGGGGGCCCATATAGTCATCCGGTTTGCGGGTCTTGGCATAGCGTAAAATTCGGCCATCGGCGCTGCTCAGCTTGCCGTGTGCCCCGGCCCCGGCCGCCACATAGTCGCCAAACATCCAGTAGTTCAGATTGTGCCGGCACTCCTGACCGGGCAGGGCCCAGGCGGATACTTCATAGCGACGATAGCCCTTGTCGATCAGCAGGGCGCTGCCCTGTTCTTCCAGATCGCCGAGGACATTCTCCAAGGGCAGTATTGGCGGAGAGCTATAAAAGTGGGTATTGGCTTCAATAGTGAGCTGATACCAGGAGAGATGGGGCGGTGCCAGCGCGAGCGCCCCTTTGATATCCGCCAGGCCCATCTTTAGAGTTTGCTCCGGGAGTCCGTGCATCAGGTCGATATTAAAGCTGCCGGCGCCCGAGTCTGTGGCGGCCTGCACGGCGCTGCGCGCGGCATGGCTGTCGTGCACGCGACCCAGTGCCCTCAGGGATCGATCATCCAGACTCTGTAGACCCAGGGAAAACCGCGTTACCCCGGCGCGCGCATAGGCGGCCAGACGCCCGCTCTCCGTGCTTCCCGGGTTCGCTTCCATGGTGATTTCGGCGTTAGGGGGCAGCTCGGCGAACTCGCGCAGACCTCCAAGCAGGCGATCGATGGCGGCTACGCTGAACAGACTGGGAGTTCCACCACCGATGAAAACAGTTTCCAGCGGACGCTGTTCATTTTCCAGTTCCCCGCGCAGGTCCTCAAGCAGCACATCCACGTAGCGCTCATCGGGAATGATCTGCGCTTCGTGGGAATTGAAATCGCAATAGGGGCACTTGCGCTCGCACCAGGGCAGGTGAATGTAAGCGCTGAGGGGCGGCAGGGGCAACGCTCTAATCGCTTCGCAACAGTGCCAGTAGCTGTTCGCTGGCGCGAGCACGGTGACTGATGCGGTTTTTCTCTGCGGCGGGTATTTCTGCGGCGGAGCAGCCATGCCCGGGAACCAGGAACAGCGGGTCGTAACCGAAACCACCCTCGCCTCTTGGCGCTTCCAGTATGGAGCCTTCCCAGCAGCCCTGGGCGATAAGTGGCACCGGGTCGAGGGAATGGCGCATCAGTACCAGTACGCAGTGAAAGCGGGCCCGGCGCCGGACCGTGGGAATTCCCGCAAGGGCGTCCAGCAGTTTGTGGTTGTTGGCGTCATCGCCGCCATCGCCGCCCTCGGCGTAGCGTGCGGAGTGCACGCCGGGGGCGCCGGCCAGGGCGTCTACCTCCAGTCCGGAGTCATCGGCCAGCGCTGGCAGTCCGGTTTGCTGCGCGGCAGCGCGGGCTTTGAGGATGGCGTTTTCAACAAAGGTCTCGCCGCTTTCGTGTGCAGGCGTTACCGCAAATTCGGATTGCAGGCGCAGCTGGTAGGGAAGGTCCGCAAACAGTCGGGACAGCTCTGCCACTTTACCGGCGTTGCCTGTGGCCACGACGATGTCTCCGCTGGGAAGCATCACTAGTTGATGTACATCTGGTGTTTGAACTCGAGAGTAAAGGGCGCGCTGCTGCCCTCGGGGGTGAAGTCCACGTCAAAGTGACGCCATTCGCGGTTGATGAACTTGAACTCGCCGATGTAATACAACGCAGAGCCTTCGCGGACCTCGAGGAAGTCGAAGTTGACCTGTTGCTGCGTCAGGTCCCAGGTGCGCCCATCAAGGGTCATGGAACGTGCCACCGTAGACCCGTCCTCCAGGTGCTCGCGCAGGGACAGGTTGAGAATACCGCGACGCTTGCCGCGAGCGATACCGTATTCAGCAGCCACCTCCGCCGCGATAAACGTCGTGTTTACGACGCTGTAATGCAGTTCATAAGGGCCGAAGCGCTCGGACTGCTGGGCCTGCGTGACAGCGGGTAGCAGCGCCGCAAGCATGCTCAGGAAGAGCACCGCCAGTGGTGATGTTCGCAAGCGCCGGGGACTGCCTGGCGATTTTGCTGTGCAGGGTAGATACGCGCTTTGTTGTGAGTTCAGAACCGTTGTGAGCATGGTATTTATCGACTGATGTGATAGATGGCGGTGAGCGCAAACAGATTCGGCCAGCGCTTCGAAAGCGATGTACCGCCCTGCTCACCGCCCACCATGTCGCGCCCGAGGATACGAATTCCGCGTTCCCGGCACAGGGTTTCGAAATCGCGCACCGTGCAAAAATGGATGTTTGGCGTGTCATACCAAGTGTAGGGCATAAAGCGTGAGACGGGCATACGCCCGCGAGTTAGCAGGTGCGCGCGACAACGCCAGTGTCCGAAGTTGGGGAAGGTCACCACACACTCGCGGCCCACCCGGAGCATTTCTTCGAGCACCTTATCCGGGAAGCGCACGGCCTGTAGTGCATGCGCCATGACCACCACATCAAAGCTCTGGTCGGGAAAATTGTCTAGCCCGTGGTCGAGATCCTGCTCAACAATATTCAGTCCCCGGGCTATGGCGGCAGTGATGTGATCTGCGTCGATCTCGATGCCGGTACCGCAGGTCCTGCGCTCATCGCGCAGGAGCGCAAGGAATTCCCCGTCCGCGCAGCCGAGGTCCAGAACCCGGGCATGCGGTTTTATCCAGCGCAGTATATGGGCGAGGTCCTGACGCATCAGATGCTCACCCGGCGGAGATAGGCGTCGAGTACCGCGAGATAACGGGGGATCGGGAGCAGGAACGCATCGTGGCCCTCGTCGGCGCAAATCTCGGCGTAACTGACGGCGCGCTGCGCCGCGATAAGCGCGTCGACGATTTCCCGCGAGCGAGCCGGGGAAAAGCGCCAGTCGCTGGAGAAGGACAACACCAGATAATCGCAGCTGGCGCTGCTGAAAGCGGCGACCGGGTCATCAGCGTAGGCCCCCGCTAGGTCGAAATGGTCCAGCGCTCGGGTCATCAGCATGTAGGTATTGGCGTCGAAGACGCTGGAGAACTGCGCACCCTGATAACGGAGGTAGCTCTCTACCTGAAACTCCCGGGTGGCCAGATCCACGGATTCGCTGCCCTCCTCGCGGAGCTCTCGTCCAAAGCGGCTGGCCATCGCGTCGTCGGAAAGATAGGTGATATGTCCCACCATGCGCGCCAGCGCCAGGCCCCGGGTTGGCTGGGTTTGCGCCGCCAGGTAGTGTCCGTCCGCAAAGCCCGGATCCGAGCTGATCGCCTGGCGGGCAATCTCATTGAAGGCGATGTTCTGCGCACTGAGCTTCATGGCGGCGGCAACCACGACGCAGTGACGCAGTCGCTCGGGATAGCGTAATGACCAGGCCATTGCCTGCATGCCCCCCAGACTTCCGCCGATCACCGCCGCCCAACAATCGATACCCAAACGATCTGCCAGGCGAGCCTGTGCGTCCACCCAGTCGTCGACTTGCGGTTGGGGAAAATCCGGTCCCCAGGGGCGGTCGTCATCATGGCGCGGGGACGCGGGGCCCGTGGAGCCGTGGCAGCCGCCGAGGTTATTCAGGGAAACCACAAAAAAACGCTGCGTATCGATGGGCTTACCCGGACCGATACAAGCGTCCCACCAGCCAGCCTTGCGCTCGTCCAGTCGATGACGCCCCGCCGCATGATGGTTGCCGGAAAGCGCGTGACAGATCAGGATCGCATTGCTTGCAGCGGTGTTCAGTGTTCCGTACGTTTCATAGACCAGGTCATATTCAGGCAGGCTGCGGCCACAAGCAAAGACCAGCGCTTCGCTGAAGTGCTCCACCTGCGGAGCAACGATACCAACGGAGCCCACTGAGTCGTTTTGCGCTTTGCCTGCCATGTTCTTGCTTGCCATACATGCCTGGTTGCGGCTCAGATGCCCATAACGAGGGCGGGGTGCAGTCCCAAACCCAGCGCAAAGTTGCGCAGTACGATCTGCAGCACATTGATGAGGATGAACAACAGAATTGGTGAGAAATCCATGCCGCCCATGGCCGGCAACAGACGCCGGAACGGCGCCATGACGGGCTCCGTGATCTGGTGCATGAGGGCGGCTGCTGGATTGCCACTGCCGGGCGCGATCCAGCTGAGGATGATCATGCCCAGCAGCGCGAAAAAGTAAATTTTGACCAGCAGTCCGAAAATCGCAATGACCGACCAGGCCAGCAACAGACTCACTGCCGGCAGGCTCTGTCCGCTCAGGAAAAATAAGACGGTGATGCCCAGGAGCTGGATGATGATGGCCAGGAGCAGCGACGCTAGGTCGAGGCGCCCACGGACGGGAATAAGTCGGCGCAGCGGGACCACCAGCGGATTGGTGGCACGCACCAGAAACTGCGAAATGGGATTGTAGAAGTCCGCCAGGGACACCTGCAAAATGAAGCGCATTAGCACCATCAGCAGATAGATGCCAATAATCGTTTGCGACAGATAAAGACCTACTTCGTTGATGGCGTTCATGTCATCTCGTTATCGTTGCGGTATCTGTGCACTGATTGGACCTCAGGTTAATTCCTTGCCCATCTCTTCAGAGCGTGCGTAGCAGGCACGCATCGCCGTGCGCACGATGCCCTCCAGTCCGCCGCCCTGAAAGGCGGCAACTGCGCGCTCGGTCGATCCCCCGGGGCTGCAGACGCGGCGGCGCAGCTCCGCTGCAGCGACATCGCCCTCGGCCAGCATGCGGCCGGCGCCGATACAGGTTTGTGCGCACAGTGTACGCGCAGATTCTGCGTCCAGACCCATGCGCTGCCCTTCTGCAATCATAGCCTCCATAAACAGGAAAAAGTACGCGGGACCCGAGCCCGAGACGGCAGTCACGGCGTGCAGCAGTGATTCCTCTTTAACCCAGCGCAATATACCCACTGCGGTCATGACCTGCTCTGCGCGGAGGCGCTGCACATCGCTGACCGCACCGTGGGCGTACAGCGCGCTGGCGCCGGCGCGCAGCAGGGCGGGGGTGTTGGGCATACAGCGGACAATCGCGGGGCGGTCGCCGAGCCACTCCCGCAGGCTGTCCGCGCCTACGCCGGCTGCGATTGACACAGCCAGTTGGCCCTCCCGCATGACCGGAGCGAGATCCTCGCAGACAGCCCGCAGAATCTGCGGTTTGACGGCGAGTACCACCACGTCTGCAGCGCCGGCGATAGCCGCGTTATCCGTACCAGTGCGCGTGAGGCCCTGCTTCTCCAGACGCTGGAGATTGCCCTCGTCCGGATCGGCCGCAGCCAGGCTCGCGGCGTCGAAGCCGGCGGCGAGGAGGCCGCCGATGATACTGCCGGCCATGTTGCCGGCACCGATGAAAGCTACTGAAAAGACGGACACTGAAACTCTGCTCAAAACACTGGTGAATGGGGCGGGAGAGTATACATGTGGGTCGCCTGCGACTTCATCATCTGCGACGGGAACCGAAAATCGCGGTGCCGATGCGCAGGAGGGTACTGCCGGCGGCTATGGCCGCTTCCATATCCGCGGACATGCCCATAGACAGCGTATCCAGTGATGGATAGGCCTGTTGTGCCCGCGCGAAGAGTGCGGCGAGCTGATCGCAGGCGGCCTTCTGTTCGACAAAGTTCTCCTGCGGTGCCGGTATCGCCATCAAGCCACGCAGGTGCAGGCGCGGCAAGGCGTCGGCTACTGCAAGAAGCTGCTCGAGCGCACTACTGTCCACGCCGGACTTGCTGTCCTCGCCGGAGATATTTACTTGCAGGCAGATATTCAGGTCGGCCAATCCGGCGGGCCGCTGTTCGCTGAGGCGGCGCAGAACCTTTTCCCTGTCGACGCTGTGCACCCAGTGGAAATGTTCGGCGATGGGGCGGGTCTTGTTGGACTGGATCGGGCCGATGTAGTGCCAGCACAGGTCGAGATCGGCGCAGGCGTCAATCTTGCCCACGGCTTCCTGCAGGTAGTTCTCACCGAAGTGCCGCAATCCGGCAGCCGCTGCTGCGCGCACCGCCCCTTCCGGCTGGGTCTTGCTCACCGCCATAAGGGTAATGCTGGCGGGGTCTCGGCGGTATTTTTCGGCCGCAGTACTTAACTCTCGAAGTACCTTTGCTATATTGGCGGGGATAGGGTCTGTGTACATGGGACTATGTTAGCGTAGGCCTGGTCGCGGCGCAGCTCAATAATGGCGCAGCTCAACAATAGCGCGGCCCACAGGGGGATCAAGAAGCAGCCATGGATATTACTGAACTGTTGGCTTTTAGCGCGAAACAGGGCGCGTCGGACCTGCACCTTTCTGCGGGGCTGCCGCCAATGATCCGTGTTGACGGCGACGTACGCCGCATCAATTTGCCGCCTCTGGAACACAAGCAGGTTCACGACCTGATCTACGACATCATGAACGATAAGCAGCGCAAGGACTTCGAGGAGTTTCTTGAGACAGACTTCTCCTTTGAGGTGCCTGGCGTTGCCCGCTTCCGCGTGAATGCGTTCAATCAGAACCGCGGCGCCGGTGGGGTGTTTCGTACCATCCCCTCGAAGGTGCTCACCATGGAGGATCTGGGGATGGGCCAGGTGTTCCGTGACATCAGCATGATGCCGCGCGGTCTGGTGCTGATTACCGGGCCGACCGGTTCCGGTAAGTCAACAACACTTGCCGCTATGATCGACTTCATAAACGACAACAAGTACGAGCACATCCTCACCATTGAGGATCCCATCGAATTTGTTCACGAGAGCCGCAAATGCCTGCTCAATCAGCGCGAGGTACACCGCGATACCCTCGGCTTTTCCGAAGCCCTGCGCAGCGCCCTGCGCGAGGACCCGGATATTATTCTGGTCGGCGAGATGCGCGATCTGGAGACGATCCGCCTGGCGCTAACCGCAGCGGAAACCGGACACCTGGTTTTCGGTACGCTGCACACGACCTCTGCGGCGAAAACAATCGACCGCGTGATTGATGTATTCCCGGCGGCTGAGAAGTCTATGGTTCGCTCGATGCTGTCGGAGTCACTACAGGCTGTGGTCTCGCAGACGCTCATGAAACGCGTGGGGGGCGGCCGTGTGGCGGCGCACGAGATCATGCGAGCTACCTCGGCAATTCGCAACCTGATCCGCGAGGACAAGGTGGCGCAGATGTACTCGGCGATCCAGACCGGGCAGGCGACGGGTATGCAAACCATGGATCAATGTCTCAAAGAGATGGTCGACAAACGGGTGATTAGTCGCGACGTCGCACGCGAAAAGGCGAGGATGCCCGAGAATTTCTAACTGGGTGGCATGCGATGGCCGGGATTGAGCGCAAGCGCCTAAGGCGAGGAAGCAGCGGGATTGGAAATCGAAGAACTTCTTGAAAGCATGGTGAAGTCCAACGCCTCGGACGGGTTTATTACCGCTCGTGCGGCGCCCTCCATAAAAGTAGATGGTGAAATTCACGCGATTGCTAAGGAGGGCCTGGACGATCAGCGTGCGCGCCAGCTCGTTATGGATACGCTCTCCCCCGCGCAGCAGGAAGAATTCCTGCGCGAGCAGGAATGCAATTACGCCATTATCTCCGAGAAGTGGGGGCGCTTTCGTGCCAGTGCTTTTATGCAGCGGGGCCAGTTCGGGGTAGTGCTGCGGCGCATCAAGACGGAGATTCCGCACTTTCAGGAATTGGGTCTGCCGCCAATTGTTGCCGATCTCGCCATGATCAAGCGCGGTCTGGTTATCTTCGTTGGGGGCACGGGCACCGGAAAATCCACCTCCCTTGCGTCCATGGTCGGCCATCGCAATCGCAACAGTCGCGGCCATATCCTGACCATCGAGGATCCTATTGAGTTTATGCACGATCACGCGGGCTGTCTGGTAACGCAGCGCGAGGTCGGCGTGGATACTGCATCTTTCGAGATTGGCCTGCAGAATGCCCTGCGCCAGGCACCGGACGTGATCCTGATTGGAGAAGTGCGTACGGCGGAGACTATGGCGCACGCCCTGACTTTTGCAGAAACCGGGCATCTGTGCCTGTGCACGCTGCACGCGAATAATGCCAACCAGGCGCTCGATCGTATTCTCAGTTTCTTCCCGCCCATGCATCATGATCAGGTGCTGATGGATCTATCCCTGAACCTGCGTGCAATGGTTGCGCAGCAGTTGCTGCCCCGCATCGAGGGTGAGGGCCGGGTTCCGGTGATGGAGGTGCTGCTGAACACACCACTGATTGCCGAGCACATACGCAAGGGTAACGTGCACCTCATCAAGGAGGTCATGGCGAAGTCCACGGAACAGGGGATGCAGACCCTGGATCAGTCTCTGCTGGCCAAGTATCGCCTGGGCGAGATCAGCGCCGCCGCGGCGATTCGCTGTGCTGACTCGGGCAACGAAGTGCGCCTGGGCATCAAGATGTTCGACAAGCGCCAGTCCAGTTTTGTCGGCACCGTGGACCTCGAGGTAGACCGTCGCTAGCTACCCGGGCGCATCCCGCGAGCTAGCCGTTGGAGTCAGCGTCTGTGTTGCCTCTTAACCAGTCGCGCAGAATGAGTTCTGCGGCGAGACTGTCGATGGGCTGCTTCCGATAGTCGCCTGAGTGACCTGCCTCGCGCTGCTCCTGCTTTACGGCGAAGCTGCTAAGACGCTCGTCTACCAATGCAACGTCGACGGCAAAGCGTCCGTGCAGGCGTCGCGAAAACTTGCGCGCGCGCTGTGCTAGTTCGCTGACACTGCCGTCCATATTCAGGGGATCGCCGACAATCAGAAGATCGGGCTCCCACTCGCGGAACAGCTTTTCAACCTCGGACCAGTCTGGCTGACCCTCCCGCGCGCGCAGGATTTTTAGCGGCTGCGTCGTGCCCATTTCGCGATTTCCGACGGCAACTCCGATCTGTCGGAGACCAAAATCGAAAGCCAGTAGTCGCTGCGGTCCGCCTGCGCCTGGCACTCAGGCGTGACCCGCCTGCGTAGTCAGCAGATTCATGTCGATGCCAAGGCTCGCTGAGGCGGCGGCGACCCGTTGTTCCAGAGGCGTCTTGAAGATAATGCGGTAGTCCGCAGGCAGCGTGAGCCAGCTGTTGTTTGCGACCTCCGCTTCCAGCTGGCCTGCCGACCACCCGGCGTAGCCGAGCGCCACGACAAACTCCTCGGGACCCTCGCCGCCGGCAATTGCCCGGAGAATATCTTGCGAGGTCGTCAGTTGTATTTCTTCGGTGACGCGCAGGGAGGAATCCCAGCTGCGCTTTTCCCGGTGATGCAGCACAAATCCGTGGTCGATCTGCACCGGGCCGCCGGCCAGCACCGGTATCCGGGATAGGGCTGAGTCGTCCTCGATATGCAGATGCTCGAGAATCTCCCCCAGCGACAGATCCAGAGGCTGGTTGAGCACCAGACCCATGGCACCGGCCTCACCGTGCTCACAGATGTAAGTAATGCTGCCACTGAACAGGTCGCCATTCAGGGCGGGCATGGCAAGCAGGAAATGATCGCGCAGGCTATCGCTACTGGACGTCTTCACCTTGCCTCCCGGCCGCTGTTCATTGGGTATACGCGGGTCTTCCTCGAGCCCATGTTTAATTCAAGGGCTGGGTCGAGCTTAGCGCGTTTTGTTCGAATTGCCATGTACGCAGGATTTCCAGTTTGTCCGTGGTCGCCCGAAGCTCCTCAGGAAACGGTGAATAGGGTGCGGCCATACGCACGATACGGATTGCTGCTTCATCGAGAACCGCATAACCGGAGGACTCCAGGATACGGATGTCCTCGAGCGCTCCGTTGGCGCGTATTACCACCAGCATCGTCAGACTGCCATAGATGCCGTAGCGCAGCGAGGCCTGGGGATAGTATTGGTTGCCGACGGCCTCTACGCGCTGCCTCCAGTCGGCGAGGTAGGCGGCGTCTACAGCGGCCTTGGCTGATACGGCGTCGAGGCGTCGTACGCGCGAACCGCGGGTGAGTTGTTGCTCCTGTGCATTGAGCTCTGCCTGTAGCTGTGCGAGACGCTGGTCGAGGCGGGCCAGTTCCCGATCCGCCTCCGGCAGCGCCTCAATGTCCGGATGTTCGCCGCGACGGTCTGTAGCCTTGCGCGATGACTGCGTTGTGGTCAGCACAGGTGCCGCTGCTTGTTCACTCCCCCCGCGCGCCTGGGCGCGCATCGCGGCGCTCCCCCCCGCGTCTTGCGGAAGGACACTCTGTTCTCCGGAGGCGCGCTCCCGGAGCGCTTCGCTGCCGCTGCCAAGCTGATCAGTCTGGGCGATGTGTTCTGCTCGGGTGGGCCGTTGCCCCGGATTCTGGACCAGGGTGACCTCGACTTGATGGCGGACGTTTTGCGCGCGAAATGCATCAAAAGTGATGCCGAAAATCGCCATGACATGCACCGCGCTGGCAATCAGCACGGCCATCATCAGGCGGTCATTCCCTGGGGTGAAGGTGCTGTTCACTATGCCCCTGAGCTGCGCCCGATGCGCGATTCAATCGCGTCCATCAACTTTCCGGCGATATCCGTAGCGAAAGCCGCGTCAATTTCGCGAATGCAGGTGGGGCTCGTGACGTTGATTTCCGTGAGGTAGTCACCGATAACGTCGAGGCCCGCAAAGATCAGTCCGCGCTCGACCAGCGCGGGCCCCACCTGTGTGGCAATCCAGTGATCCCGCTCTGAAAGTGGCTGTGCCCGGCCCGTACCGCCCGCTGCCAGGTTACCCCGTGTCTCACCCTGGGAGGGAACTCGGGCGAGGCTGTAGGGAACAGGTTCACCTTCAATCATCAGAATACGTTTGTCCCCCTCGCGAATTTCCGGCAGGTAGCGCTGCGCCATAATGGTCTGTTTGCCAAAGGCGGTGAGGGTTTCCAGAATGACGTTGATATTCGGGTCGTCCTCTTTCACCCGGAAAATGGATGTGCCGCCCATGCCATCCAGGGGTTTGAAGATGACATCTTTGTGTTCGGCGTGAAAGGCTTTCAGTTGTTTTGCGGCGCCGCTGACCAGCACGGGTGGGCAGCACTCGGGAAACTGCGTTGCGAATACCTTTTCATTGCAGTCGCGTAAGGACTGGCAGCGATTCACGATTAGCGTGCCCTCGCGCTCCGCGGCTTCGAGGATGTAGGTGGCGTAGACGTACTCATTGTCAAAGGGCGGATCCCGGCGCATGAGGATCACATCCAGAGATGCGAGTGGCAGTTGCTCTCTTTCCCCAAGTTCATAGAAGCGCTGCGGGTCGCGAAAGACCGACAGCGGCGCCATGTTGCCCTGCGCACTACCCTGCTCCAGGGACAGGTCGCCGGGCTCCATGTAGTGCAGCGACCAGCCGCGATCGGCGGCTGCCCAGAGCATGGCAAGGGTGCTATCTTTCTTGTAGTTGATGTTGGCGATGGGATCCATCACCACGCCCAGCTTCAGACTCATTAGCAATTCTCGCAGTTAAAAAGCCAAGGTACGAAATGCCCGCGGCTGCCGCAACTTATTGCTGTCGCTGATTGTCGCTGGTGGTCGCTTTAGCTGAGCAGATCCCCCCAGCGCGCCTGCAACATACTGATCGCGGCAATCGGTGCTGTCTCTGTGCGCAGAATC
The DNA here is from genome assembly GCA_047635315.1 of Halieaceae bacterium. Taxonomy (GTDB): domain Bacteria; phylum Pseudomonadota; class Gammaproteobacteria; order Pseudomonadales; family Halieaceae; genus Congregibacter. The sequence goes on from JBLIIW010000068.1 coordinate 12,630, forward strand.
CGCGGTCCCAGCTGCAGGGACTGAAAACCCGCGGCGAGCGCCTGATCGACTTCCCCATCGCTGAAGCCGCCCTCCGGGCCGACCAGAAGACAGAGTGACGTGCTGGCTGCGGGCAATATCGATTCACCCGCAGTCGGGTGCATGATAAGGCGCAGCATCGACTCCCCGCCGTGTTCGCCGGAGGCCTGTTCGAGCACCCGGGCAAGGGGCGCGGCATCGTCAATGTCCGGCAGGCGATTGCGCCCGCACTGTTCGCAGGCGCTGATGGCGATGCGTTCCCAGTGGCCGCGTTTCTTCGCCAGACGCTGTGCATCCAGGCGTACGCCTGTGCGTTCGCTGAGCACAGGCCAGATAGTCTGTACCCCCAACTCGGTCGCCTTCTGGACGATAAGGTCCATGCGATCGCCCCGGGACAGGGCAATCGCCAGTGTGATGCGCAGGGGCGACTCCCGATCGATTGTCTCGCCTGGACCGGTGCTTACTGTGACCCGATCGCGGGCCACGGATTCAATGCTACCTGCGTATTCCTGGCCGCTGCCGTCGAACAGGTACAGGGCGTCCCCGGGCTGCATACGCAGTGCTTTGGCGATATGCCTCGAGGGTTCGGCTTGCAGTGTCAGGCTGCCATCGGCTCCCGGGCTCTCACGACTAAAAAAACGTGGGCGTCGCATCGGCCCGGTCGCCTAGAGGCCAAGATTGCGGCAGATCTGCAACGTCGGTTGCGTCTGGTTCATGGTGTAAAAGTGAATGCCGGGAGCGCCGCTCTCGAGCAGTGTTGAGCAGAGCTGCGTCACGACGTCTATGCCGAACTCCTGGATACTGTCGCGATCGTCGCCAAAACCTTGCAGGCGCTTGCTAATCCAGCGCGGTATTTCGGCGCCGCAGTTATGCGAGAAGCGCGCCAGGTTGGAATAGTTCGTGATGGGCATGATTCCCGCGTATATCGGTTTGTCGATGCCGATGGCTGCGCAGCGGTCCAGAAAATAGAAGTAGGCTTCCACGTTGTAGAAGTACTGGGTTATGGCGCTGTCCGCGCCGGCGTCAAACTTGCCTTTCAGATGACGAATATCGCTGTCATAACTCTCGGCCTGCGGGTGGACTTCCGGGTAGGCGGCAACTTCGATATGGAAATGATCGCCACTGTGCTTGCGCACAAAAGCGACCAGTTCACTGGCGTACACCAGACGAGCGCCCGCTCCTGAGCCAGAGGGTATATCGCCGCGCAGGGCCACTAGGCGGTCGATACCGCTATCCCGGTAGCTGCTGAGGATTGCGGCAATTGTTTCTTCGTCATCCAGACCAAAGCTCAGGTGCGGTGTCACGCTCACTCCCTGGGCATTCAGGGCAGCAACGGTACCTCGGGTACTGTCCCGGGTAGCGCCACCGGCCCCGTAGGTGACGGAGAAAAACTCCGGTTTTACCGCGGCGAGTGCCGGTGTGACTTCCCGCAGGAGTTTCTCCCGCCCGGCATCGCTTTTGGGCGGGAAATACTCGAAGCTTATCGTTGCCTTGTGACCCATGGGCTCGCTCAGTACTTGTAGTCAGCGGACTTGAAAGGGCCGTCCACGGGGACGTTGATATAGTCGGCCTGGTCCTGTGTGAGACGCGTAATGACGCCCCCAAAACCGCGCACCATGTGTGCGGCGACTTCCTCATCAAGCTTCTTGGGGAGTACTTCCACGTTGACAGCGGCCGGCTTCATGGCCGCTTCGAGGTCGGCAAAACGACGCTGGTACAGGTAAATTTGTGCCAGTACCTGGTTGGCAAAGGAGCCGTCCATAATCCGCGAGGGGTGCCCGGTGGCGTTGCCAAGATTGACCAGACGGCCTTCGGATAAAAGGATGAGGTGGTCATTTGTCGCCTGATCGCGATAAACCTTGTGCACCTGCGGCTTGATCTCTTCCCATTGCCACTCACGGCGCATGAAGGCGGTATCGATTTCGTTGTCGAAGTGACCGATATTGCACACCACGGCGCTGCTCTTGAGCGCGCCGAGCATGGCGGCGGTGCACACATTGTAGTTGCCGGTGCTGGTCACCAACAGGTCGACTTTTTGTAAAAGATCGCGGTCAACGCAGCTGTCGCTGCCATCGTTTATGCCATCAATATAAGGCGAAACGACCTCATAACCGTCCATGCAGGCCTGCATGGCACAGATGGGATCCACTTCCGTGACGCGCACGATCATGCCTTCCTGACGTAGCGACTGTGCTGAGCCTTTACCGACATCGCCATAGCCGATCACCAGCGCCCGCTTACCGGACAGGAGATGATCCGTTCCGCGCTTGATCGCGTCGTTCAGGCTGTGGCGGCAACCGTACTTGTTGTCGTTCTTTGATTTGGTGACCGAATCATTGACGTTCACCGCCGGCACTTTCAGGGTGCCCGCTGCGAGCATTTCGTAGAGACGGTGAACACCGGTGGTAGTTTCTTCAGTCACGCCGTGGATTTTATCCAGCATTTGCGGATAGCTGTCATGCAGCATGGCCGTGAGGTCGCCGCCGTCGTCGAGAACCATATTGGCGTCCCAGGGCTGTCCATCCTTGAGGATGGTCTGCTCGAGGCACCACTCATATTCCTCTTCAGTTTCACCCTTCCAGGCAAAGACCGGCACACCGGCGGCGGCGATGGCGGCCGCGGCGTGGTCCTGGGTCGAGAAGATGTTACAGGAGGACCAGCGTACTTCCGCACCCAGGATAGCCAGGGTCTCAATGAGCACGCCAGTCTGGATTGTCATGTGGATACAGCCGAGGACTTTCGCTCCCGCCAGTGGCTTGCTCTCGCCGTATTGGGCGCGCAGGGCCATGAGTGCCGGCATTTCACCCTCGGCGATATCGAGTTCGCGGCGGCCCCAACCGGCCAGGCTGATGTCGGCTACTCTGTAGTCAGGAGTGTTATCAATTTTCGTTACGGTGCTCATGGGATGCCCCTTGTCGCTGGATGAATTCGTTTGCTGAAGCCTTACGGCCATTCTCGTGTTGTGTAGCTGCCCTCAGGGCAGCCGGGTTGGGAGCGGTGCGCAACCTAGACCGCCGCCTTGAGCGCGGCAGCCTTGTCGGTACGTTCCCAGGTGAAATCCGGTTCTTCGCGGCCAAAATGCCCGTAGGCCGCAGTTTGACGATAAATGGGCCGCTTCAGGTCGAGCATTTCAATGAGGCCCTTCGGACGCAGGTCAAAATGCTCGCGCACCAGTTCGGTAATACGCTGGTCGGAGACGGTGCCGGTGCCAAAGGTATCCACGGCGATGGATGTCGGTTCTGCGACGCCGATGGCGTAGGACACTTGTATTTCGCAGCGATCCGCTAGGCCTGCGGCAACGATATTCTTGGCCACATAACGTCCCGCGTAGGCCGCTGAGCGATCTACCTTGGAGGGATCCTTTCCGGAGAAAGCGCCACCGCCATGGCGGGCCATGCCCCCGTAGGTGTCGACGATGATCTTGCGCCCGGTGAGGCCACAGTCACCCACGGGTCCGCCGATGATGAACTGGCCCGTGGGGTTGATATGGTAGCGGGTACCGCTGTGCAGCCATTCGGCGGGGAGAACCTCCTTGATGATGAGGTCCATTACCGCCTCGTGGATATCGGGCTGGGAGATATCGCTGTCGTGCTGGGTCGACAGTACCACCGCATCGATGGCCACCGGCTTGCCGTCCTCGTAACGGAGGGTCACCTGGCTTTTTGCATCGGGCCGCAGCCAGGGCAGGGTGCCCTGCTTGCGCAGTTTCGCCTGCTTTTCGACCAGCCGGTGCGCGTAGTAGATCGGCGCGGGCATCAGCACATCGGTTTCATTGCTTGCGTAACCGAACATCAGGCCCTGATCACCAGCTCCCTGCTCCTTGTCCTGGCCGGCATCCACGCCCATCGCAATATCGTGGGACTGTTTGCCGATCGCATTGAGTACGGCGCAGGAGGCGCCATCGAAGCCGACGTCGGAGCTGGTATAGCCAATGTCCGTGACTACATTGCGAACAATCGACTCCAGATCAACATAGGTGCGGGTGGTAACTTCACCGGCGACAATGACCATGCCGGTTTTGACCAACGTTTCCACGGCCACGCGTGCGTCCGCATCGTCCTTAAGAATATGGTCGAGGATGGCGTCGGAAATCTGGTCTGCCATCTTGTCCGGATGGCCCTCGGATACCGACTCTGAGGTGAATACGCCGTAGGTGCTCATGTGCTTTCCTTAACTGAGTGCTGAATGTGCTGCGCTGAAGAGGCGCACCTGTAATGTGAATCCGTTGCGCTGCGCGAGGTAGTCGCTGGAGAATTCCTCCAGCCCGGCTGCCCTCGCCCAGTCTTCTATGAGTTGCGGTTCAAAGCCCAGCCACAGGTCTCCACAGCTCTCCCGTGCCCAGCCCTGCTCGTGCGCGCACAACTCCGTAACCAACAGGACTCCCCCCGGAGAAAGGCAGTTCGCTGCCTGAGCCAGGGTCAGTGCGGGGTCCGGCGTGTGGTGGAGGACCATGTTAATGACCACAAGGTCCGCATTGAGATTATCAAGCGCCGCTATAGAGGTATCGCCCAAAACGAATTCGACGTTCTCAAGCTGTGCCCGGGCCGCGCTGGATCGGGATGCTTCGAGCATGGCGGCGGCATTATCGAGGGCGACTACCTTGTCGAACAGCGCTGACAGGCGCGGTAGCAGCCAGCCCTCGCCCGGGCCAATTTCCAGTGCCAGTTGTCGCCGCTGGGTTGCCGCGGACGTCAGCGCCGCAGCAACCGCGGTCGCGTAGCGCTCGGGGCCGGCGATCAGGTCTTGCTGCTGCCGAAAACGCGCCGCATTTTCGTGGAAAAAACTGATTGAATTGTGCTCTCTATGCTTCTGCAGGGCGCCCAGACGCAGCTGCATGGGATCGTCCAGGGGCAGCTCATCGGCTGCCGCGAAGAGCGCCTGTTGCAGGCCCATGCGCGGGTCGTCGCTCGCCACGGTGCGGCGCCGGTAAAAAATGTGGT
>JBLIIW010000069.1:0-17536 GCA_047635315.1 Halieaceae bacterium
ACCAAATTTCGCGCGGCGATAGAGCGAACTACGGCCCATCCCGCCCATATTGCCGTGAATGCCCTCGTTCAACGTAAAGAGGAGCCCCTGATAGTCGTTGCGTACCCGGAGGCTGCGCAATCGATCCAGGCGCAGACGGATCTGCGCATAATCATACTGCCGGCTCTGATCAATATCGCGCCAGCGTGTGCTCCCACTCGACTCATCGTAAGCAATGGCCGCTTCGGACCACGCTCCATAGGATTCCGCAGTTTCCATACTCTTTTCGAGCTTGTTCAGCTTTCTTGACGACATCGCCACCTCTTTTACAGTGATCCCACAGCGCAGAGCATAACGCAGATGGACTCACTGTAAACTTTAGTCGGGCAAGAAGATCCGCCAAAGCTGGCCCGGCGATCACGGGTTAGACGGCCGCCCGGTGCCTGCAGTGGGTGCATTTGCACGCAACAATCCCTAAAATTAGGGTGGTTCCAATGCACCCAACTTCACCGAGGAGATATTTTTGCGCGCTTATCTGGTGGCGATCATCCTGTTGGTGCTGCTGCTTGGCGGTACCGGCCTGTATATTCAGCAGCGTTTTGCCAGCCTCGCCTCGGGCGGTTTCGCGCCCCCACCGGTCACTATCCTTGCAGGACTGGCCGTCGAGCGGCCCTGGCGCGAGACCATCGACGCCGTGGGCACAGTGCGCGCCGCGCGGGGGATTCTGCTCACGGCCGAGACTTCTGGAGATATCACAGCCATCCACGCGGCCTCCGGGGAATCCGTACTGGCCGGCCAGCCCATTATCGCCGTCGATGAGGCCCTGGAAGTCGCCACAAGAAATCGCCTCGAAGCGCGCCTCGAGCTCGCGCGTCAGCTTTACGAACGCGATGCCAAGCTCATCAAGGAGAATTCCATCTCCCAGAGCCAGCTCGACCAGTCCCGCGCCGATCTGCGCGTCGCCGAGGCGGAGCTTGGCGAAATCGATGCCATTCTGAATAACAAACGTATCGTCGCCCCTTTTCCAGGTCGACTGGGCATCTTGCAGGTCCGTTTGGGCGACTATGTAGAGGCAGGCACCCCGCTGGTCACGCTGCAGGACGTGAGCAGCCTGGAAGTCGATTTCTCCGTACCAGATCGTTACTCACCGCTAATGCGCGCCGGCCTGACCATGGCGCTGCACACGGCGGCTTTCCCCGAGCGTATATTCGCAGCCACCCTGCGGGCTGTGGATTCCCAGGTTGATGAGAACACGCGCAATTTGCTGATGCGGGCATCGATCGAGAATGGCGAGGGGCTTCTTCCGGGCATGTTTGCGCGACTCTCGGTCGACCTTGGCCGGGAAAAAACCTTTGTATTCGTTCCGGAAACAGCGGTGACCTATTCGCTTCAGGGCGATCTGGTCTATGTGATCGAGGAGGATGAGCAGGGTCTGTTCGTTTCCCCGCGTGTAGTAAAGCCCGCGGGGGTCCGCGACGGCGAGATCGCGCTGTACAAAGGCATTGAGATCGGTGAGCAGGTGGTCATCGCCGGCCAGAACAAGCTGTACCGGGGAGCCCGCGTGCAAATTGACCAGAGCGAGCGGCTTTAGCGATGCGCTTTACAGATGTATTCATACAAAAACCGGTGCTCGCTGTTGTCGTCAGCGCCCTGCTGCTTATCGCGGGCCTCGCCTCCCTGAGCAAAGTGGCGTTGCGTGAGTTCCCTGAACTGGAGCGCAGCGTGATTTCTGTGGAGACCGCATACCCCGGGGCGAATGCACGTACGGTGCAGGGTTTCGTGACCACACCCCTGCAGATAAATATCGCCGGGGCTCGCGGTGTTGAATACATGAGCTCCACCAGTAACCCCGGCATTTCCTCCATCGAAGTGCACGTGCGTCTGGGCGAGAATACTTCCAACGTCCTCACGGAGGTTATAGCCAAGGTCAACGAGGCCCGCGATGAACTGCCGGAAGACATTCGCGACCCGGTGATAACAACAAGCAGTAGCAGCGACGCCATGATGTACCTCGCCTTCCTCAGCGAACAGATGAGCCCCTACCAGATCACCGACTATCTGCTGCGCAGCGTACAACCCGAACTGGCAACCATCGAGGGAGTTGGCAAGGCCAATATCTTTGGGCGCTACCTGGCAATGCGTATATGGCTCGATCCGGTGCGCATGGCGGCCACGGGGGTAACGGCGAACGATATAAACCAGGCGGTGCGTCAGGACAACGTGATCAGCAATGCCGGCGCCACGGAGGGTGAATGGGTGCGCGTAACCGTGGATGCGCTCACGGGCATGCAGTCTCCAGAGGAATTCAGATCTCTGGTGGTCAGGCAGGGTGAGGATGGACAGGTGCGTCTCGGTGACGTCGCAGAAGTGGAACTAGCCGCAGAGAACAACCAGTTGCGCAGCTTTAGCAGCGGCCGCGACACTGTGTTCGTGTCTGTCGAGCCAGCGCCCGACGCCAATCCACTCGCCCTATCGAAACGCGTGCACGCAACACTGCCCCTTATCGAAGCGAGCCTTCCCGCCGATATGGAGATGATCATGGACTGGGATGGTTCCGTGGCCATTGATCATGCTCTTGGCGAAGTGATCACCACGCTGGTCGAAGCGGGACTCATTGTGATCCTGGTGATCTATCTCTTTCTGGGCTCCCTGCGCGTGGTGCTGATACCACTGGTGGCCATTCCCCTGTCGCTGATCGGGGTTGTGTTTATTGTCCTGCTAAGCGGTTTCTCCCTGAATCTGCTCACGCTTCTCGCCATGGTTATCGCCATCGGACTGGTCGTGGACGATGCTATCGTGGTGGTAGAAAACGTACACCGGCATATGGAAGAAGGTGCAACACCGATGCAGGCCTCCCTGCAGGGAGCGCGCGAAGTGGCGCTGCCGGTAATCGCCATGACCCTGACACTTGCCGCGGTATATGCGCCAATCGCCTTTATCGGTGGTCTGACCGGCGCCCTGTTCAGTGAATTCGCACTGACCCTCGCCGGAGCGGTATTGGTCTCCGGTGTCGTGGCATTGACCCTCAGCCCCATGATGGCTTCACGCTTCCTCAGGAGTCACGGTGAACAGGGTCGCTTTGCCGATTGGCTGGACACCAATTTTCGCCGGTTCACCAGCGCCTATCGGCGGATACTGGCCCGCTGTCTGGACGCCCGCGGCGCCACGCTGCTGTTCAGCATCGGCATCCTTCTGAGCCTGCCGGCTCTCTTCCTGGTCAGTCAGAGTGAATTAGCGCCGGAAGAGGATACGGGCTCAATCTACGTCGTGGGCACCGCGCCCAGCTATGCCAATCTCGATTACATCAATGTCTTTCTCGACCAGGTTGTCGACATCTGGCAAGAGATACCCGAAATCTTTTCCTCCTGGCAGGTCGCACAACCAGATAATAATTTCGGCGCCGTCACGATGACCGACTGGAGTGAGCGCAGCCGTACTCAGCAGGAAGTACAGCAGGAACTGCAAGCCCGACTGTCGGGGATTGCCGGCATGGAGATGTTCAGCTTTGGCACCCCAGCGCTGCCCGGCTCCGACGCCGGCTTGCCGGTAAGTTTCGTAGTGGCTTCCACTGCCGGCTACGAACAGGTCGAGCAGGTCGGTGCGGAGCTGGTGCGCGCGGCGCAGGAATCCGGCATGTTTATCTTCATCAACCAGAGTCTGGACTTCAACAGACCGGAAATTTCCGTGGACATTGACCGCGAGCTCGCCGCGCGGCTCGGTATCTCCATGCAGGACATCGCCAACACGCTAGCCGTCATGCTTGGCGAAACGGAGATCAACCGTTTCACCCGTGATGGTCGAAGCTACAAAGTGATACCGCAGGCGGGCCGCAACTTTCGCCTCAAGGAGTCCGAGCTGGAGAAATACTACCTGCGTACCGCCAGCGGAGAACTGGTGCCTCTGTCGAGTGTGATCAGCCTGAGCAGCCGAGTGGAACCCAATGTCCTGTCGCAATACCAGCAGCTCAACAGCACGACCCTGCAGGGCATGGTGATGCCGCCGAAAACGCTGGGTGATGGACTGGCCTTCCTCGAAAAAAGTTTGCAGGAAATTGCGCCACGCGGATTCAGGGTGGGCTACACGGGCACATCCAGACGCTTTGTACAGGAGAGTGCCTTCTTCCCCATACTCTTCGGCCTGTCGTTGCTGCTGATCTTTCTGGTACTGGCCGCCCAGTTCAATAGCTTCCGCGATCCACTGGTAGTGCTGATCGCCGTTCCCCTGTCGATCTTTGGCGCCATGCTGCCGATCGCCATGGGGGTCATGACCCTGAACATCTACACCCAGATCGGTCTGCTGACCCTGATCGGTCTGATCGCGAAGCACGGGATTCTGATCGTCGAATTCGCCAACCAGCTGTCTCGCCAGGGTCTCGAGCGCCGGGAGGCAGTGCTGCAGTCCGCCTCACAGCGCCTGCGCCCCATTTTAATGACCACCTTCGCCACCGTACTCGGTGTACTTCCGCTGCTGCTGGCCAGCGGTCCCGGTGCCAATGCGCGATTCAGCATCGGCATGACGATTACAGCGGGCATGCTGATTGGCACGCTGTTTACGCTATTCGTACTCCCGGTCTTCTACCTGCCCTGGATCAGCGAGCGACCTGCTGCAGAGACGCTTGCGCGCCCGGAGGCCTGAAGCCCGCTACCCGCTATTTAGGCGCATCAGTATCATCGCTGCGCGATACGCCGCGATATTCCTCGACCAGGCGGCGTTTGTAGAGTTTGCCATTGTCCATCCGCGGCAGATTCTCGTGAAAATCGATGGAGCGTGGAAGCTTGATATGTGAGAGTCGCCCGCGCAGCCACTCCATCAGTTCAATCGCCAGTTCATCCGTGGCATCACCCCAGTTCTGCGGCTGCACCACCGCTTTTACCTCTTCACCGAATTCAGCATGGGGAAGCCCGAAAACCGCAACGTCGGCGACTTTGTCGTGGGTGATAAGAAGGTTTTCTACTTCCTGCGGGTAAATGTTCACGCCGCCGCTGATAATCATGAAGTGTTTGCGGTCCGTGAGGTAGAGAAAACCGTCCTCATCGACATAGCCCACGTCGCCGGTGGTAGCCCAGCCCCTCTCGTTGTAGGATTCGGCGGTTTTCTCCGGTTCCTGGTGGTACTCGAAAGTAGTCTGGGGACCGCTGAAGTACACGGCACCAATTTCGCCGGGCGCTAACTCCTCGCCCGCATCGTCCACTATGTGTACCGTGCCCAGGACCGACCGACCCACGGAGCCCTTGTGTTCGAGCCACTGGGCCGAGTCAATAATTGTCAGTCCCGCAGCCTCACTGGCCCCGTAGTACTCAACGATAACCGGCCCCCACCACTGGATCATGCGTTCCTTGGTCTCAATCGGACAGGGCGCCGCGGCGTGGATAGCAAACTGCATGGAACTCAGGTCATAGCGTGTGCGCTGCTCCTCCTCGAGCTTAAGCATGCGCACAAACATGATAGGCACCCACTGGCTGTGCGTCGCCCGGTGCTCTTCGATAAGAGCCAGCGACCGCTCCGCATCGAAGTCCTCCATGATCACGACCGTCGCAGCGAGGTCCAGAGCCATCATGTTGTAGTGCAGCGGAGCCGCGTGATAGAGGGGGGCCGGAGACAGGTATACGGTCTCCTCACCGAAGCCAAAGGCTCTTCCAAGGCTTGCGGACAGCATGTGCGGGGTATCAAAAGCATCACTTGCCGCTGGAATAAACACCCCCTTGGGCTTCCCCGTCGTACCCGAGGAATAGAGCATTGCTACGCCGTTGGCCTGATCGGCGATCGGGGTATCCGCTTGCGCGTCCACCGCCTCCTCCCAGGATTCGAAACCATCGCGCACACCTCGCAGCATCAGCCGATGCGCAACGTTCGGTGCCTCCCCCGACGCCAGCGAGGCCACCTCCGCATAGCGACTCGAGGCAACGAACAGCCGCGCACCGCTATTTTTCAGGATATAGGCCGTCTCGGCCTCACGCAGATGCGTGCTAATGGGAGTAAAAATAAGCCCCGCACGCTGTGCGGCCCAGCATATCTCGAGGTACTCACGGCAGTTCTCCAACATCAAGGCGATATGATCGCCCTTGGCTAGCCCCAGAGAGCGGAACAGTTGGGCCCCCTGGTTAGATCGTTCGTCAAGCTGACGGTAGGTCACCATTTCACCGGACTGGCCCATAATGATGGCCGGCTTGTGGGGATAGATACGGGCGGTTTCGCTGGGATGCGGCATGCGTGTCTCCTAAATATCCTTATAATCTGCCGTATTCGATACTATAGAAAAGCGGAGGCCTCAGGTACTCTTCCGCATTCGCCCGGCAGGCACCCCGGCGCGCGACCTGAGCGATTACCCCGGCCGGGCCGCACCGTCGAAGTTGTAGATTCGATTAACAGTTCGGGAAGATAACCCCTGGAGGCTCGCCAAAGCCATGCACACGTCCGCTCCCTCACCGGCTACCGTCACGCTGCAGTCCCTATCGCCTGCGGCCCTGCGCGAGCGCATTCGCCGCGGCGAGCATAGCGGCAATACCTCGGGCCTTGCGCCGGGTTTTGTGCAGTGCAACCTGGTCATCCTGCCCCGGGATTACGCCACTGATTTCCTGCGCTTCTGTCAGGCCAACCCCCGGCCATGCCCGCTCATTGCCTGCAGCACTACCCCGGGGGCTATCGGCCTGCCTGCACTCGGGGATATTGATTTGCGCAGCGACATCCCCGCCTACCGTGTCTTTCGCAACGGCAAGCTGGTCGACGAGTGCAAAGACATCAGCGAGCTCTGGCAGGAGGATTTCGAGGCCTTTGCCCTGGGCTGCTCATTCTCTTTCGAAGAGGCCCTGATTGCCGCCGGCCTGGAGGTCCGCAACGTCACAGAAGGCGTCAATGTGCCGATGTATCGCAGTAATCTGCCCTGTACCAGCACGGGAATTTTTGCCGGAGAAATGGTGGTGAGCATGCGCCCCTTCCGGCCCGCCGATGCCATACGCGCCATACAGATCTGCAGTCGTTTTCCCTCGGTGCATGGCGCCCCACTGCACCTGGGAAATCCCCAGGCTATAGGTATCGACGACCTCGCCAGCCCGGATTTCGGTGACCCGGTCACTATTGCAGACGATGAAATACCGCTCTTCTGGGCTTGCGGTGTGACGCCCCAGGTAGCCCTGGAAACAGCGGCACCGCCCCTGGCGATAACCCACAGTCCCGGCTGCATGCTGGTAACGGACCTTCGCAACGCGCAACTCGCCGTCCTGTGACAACACCCGCAAGCACCCTGCTCTGGCAACCGAATTCTGGAGAAACCAATGCTGCTCAACTGTGATCTGGGAGAAAGCTACGGCAATTGGCGCATGGGCATGGAGTCATGCCCTACCTCGACCAGGCGAATATAGCCTGTGGTTTTCACGGCGGCGACCCGCTGACCATGCAGCGCACTCTTGCACTGGCTGCGGCCAACAAGGTCAGCGTGGGTGCACATCCGGCCTACCCGGACCTGGTCGGTTTCGGACGCCGCTCCATGGCAATGGACGAACAGGAACTGCGCGCGGCGATCCTCTATCAGGTGGCGGCACTGGACGGCATGGCCCTCAGCGCTGGAGTCAACCTGGACTATGTCAAACCCCACGGTGCGCTCTATAACGACATGATGGCGCGCGCAGACATTCGCGGGATCATCATGGACGCGCTGCAGCGCTACCATCGCCCGCTCAAGCTGATGCTGCAGGCCACTGGCGACAGCGACCGGCACCGCGAGGAGGCCGCTACATACGAAATACCGCTGCTATTTGAGGCATTTGCTGACCGCTGCTACGACGACAACGGTCTCCTGCTGTCGCGACGCGAAGCCGGCGCCGTGCATGAGCGGGAGACAATGCTGCAACAGGTAGAGCAGCTGGCTGCGGAGTCGTCGGTAACCACCGTATCGGGAAAACGGCTGCAACTGCAGGTAGATACGCTGTGTGTACACGGAGATAACGAGGCCGGTGTACAGGCGATCCGTGAGATCCGGGCGCTGCTTGTCAATGCCTGATCATGTGCGTATCAGCTGCGCCGGAGAGGCTGCACTTATCGTCTATCTGGGGGAAGAGAGCAGTCCGGCGATTTCCGCGCGAGTGCAGCAGTTGGCAGAGTTGCTCCCGGGCGCGCTCGGCACAACGCTGATCGATCTGGTTCCCTCCTACGCGTCCCTTCTGGTTATCTTCGACCCTCTGCAAAGCGATCACTTCGAGGTGGCCTCACGGGTTCGCGAAACCGCCGGGGCGATGGCAGAAACCACCGCGACATCCGGGCGACTGGTAGAGATTCCCGTGTATTACGCACCCGAAAGCGGAGCCGATCTCGAATCCATTGCGCAGCGTGCGAAGCTTTCCTGTGACGAGGTCATCGCCATTCACAGTCAGACTGAGTACCGGGTTTATGCCATCGGCTTTGCACCGGGTTTCGCCTATCTTGGCGAAGTCGATGAGCGCATAGCGGCACCTCGCTTGAGCACCCCGCGCCAGCGCGTACCGCGCGGTGCCGTTGCCATCGCGGACCGACAAACTGCCGTGTATCCGGCGGTTTCGCCGGGCGGCTGGAATCTTATCGGGCGATCGCCCCTGCGCATGTTTGACCCGGCGGCACAGTCGCCGATGCTGGTGAGTGTCGGGGATCGAGTCCGCTTCCAGGCGGTCGACCGTCAGGAATTTCTCAGCATGGGCGGTGAATTGTGAGCGCCCTGCACGTCAAACAGCCTGGATTGCTCAGTCTGCTGCAGGACCGCGGACGCTTCGGGGAGGCCGCCCTGGGACTGAGCAACGGAGGGCCCATGGACCCGGTCGCCCACAACCTGTGCAACCGGCTGCTACAAAACCATAGTGATGCAACCGTAGTGGAGGTCAGCTTTGGCGGTCTGGAACTGGAAGCCGGCGCCGACACACAACTGTGCATCACCGGTGCGGAGCTTACGGTGCGCATCGATAACCGGGAGTGCGCAACCTGGGAAGTATTGGATATACGCGCAGGCCAACGCCTGACACTCGGCTTTAGCGAGCGCGGATGTCGCAGCTACCTGGGCGTTCGCGGCGGGTTTATCGTCCAGCCCAGCTTCGGCAGCACCGCCACGGTGCTGCGCGAGGGCATTGGCGGACTGCGTGGCGATCGTCTTGCAGTAGACGATATTCTCCCCTTCGCGCCGTCGGCTCCCATGGATCGGCTGCGCCTGCACCGGGCAGACAGGCCGCACTATTCACATCAGGCCACCGTGCGCGTCGTGCCCGGCTACCAGGAACATCACTTCGCGCGCATCGAACAGCGGCGTTTCTTCAGCAGCGCCTATCTCGTGTCCCAGCGCAGCGATCGCATGGGTTACCGCCTGGATGGCCCGGCTGTGCGCTGCGACATTGAGGGCATACTCTCTGAGGGTATCGCGCAGGGCGCCATCCAGGTCCCCGCCGACGGCCAGCCTATCGTGCTGCTGAATGACCGCCAGACAATCGGCGGATACCCGAAACTCGGCTGCGCCCTGTCCATCGACTGCGCAGTGATGGCGCAACTGCGTGCGGGTGATGAGCTCAACTTCACACCCATCAGCAAACACAACGCCCACAACGCCCTGCACCTGGCCCAGGCATTCGAACTGTCGCGCCGACTGGAGCTCATACCCCATGACAATCGCTGAACTATCCGACGCCGTAGAAGCGCGTCTGGTCGCGGCCAACCTGCGTCAGATGGCGCAGCTGCGACCCCTGTTGGATGCCGGCTACTGCCTGCGTGCGGGGCAGCTGTTGCTGGAGGCAAAAACAATCATAATAGCCACCGGCTTTCCGGTCGGTGAGACCTTCGAAACCGATGGACCCGCGGGGGCCATCGCTCTCTATCGCGCCCTTGAACAGCGCGGCGCGACCTGCCATCTGGCCTGCGCCGATTCGCTCGCCTCTCGCCTTGGGACTGATTACCGCGTCCTCCATCTGCAGGCTTTTGATCACGACAGTGCCCGCCGGGAAGCGCAGAGCAATTGCGCGGCACTGCAACCGGATCTGATCGTTTGTATCGAGCGCCCGGGGCTCAACGCAGACGGGCAGTATTACAATATGCGAGGCGAGGATATTTCCCCGCGCTGCGCCATCTTTGACTACTACCTGAGCAGCGCTGGCTGCCCTACCATTGCCATTGGCGATGGGGGCAACGAAATCGGCATGGGCAAACTGGCAGCCGCTGTTGGGGCGCTGGATATCCGCGGCGCAGCGACAAGCTGTGATGAGTTGCTCGTCGCGGACGTTTCCAACTGGGGGGCCTATGCCCTGATCGCTATGCTCGACGCGCTCGGTGGGAAAGGGCTGCTGTCTGCGGTGCGGCATCGGGACACCCTGGCCTACCTGTCGTCCCTGGGCAGCGTCGACGGTGTTACACGCGAAAACACCCTGACGGAGGACGGTCTGCCGGCCAGCGCCGGGGACGCGCTGCTCGCCGATCTCGCGGAACTTCTACATACATTCAGGACTGTACCGGGGGGAGACAGAGAATGAGTACCGTATATCTCAACGGCGAATTTATGCCTATGGCAGAGGCGAAAATTTCACCCATGGATCGCGGCTTCCTCTTCGGCGACGGGATCTATGAAGTTATCCCCTGCTACGGCGGACGGACCGTGGGACTGGAGCCACATCTTAATCGGATGCAGGATGGGCTCGATGCGATTGAGCTGCCTCTAAAGATCGATTTGGCACAGTGGAGCAATATCGTTCAGGAATTGAGTGTGCGAAACAGCGAAATGGAAAACCTTGGGGTGTATATCCAGATCAGTCGTGGCGCGGATAACAAACGCAACCACGCCATGCCGCTGGGGATTGATCCGACGTGCTACGCCTTCGCCTATGAAATCCCTCCGCCCCCGGTCCCGGACAAGAGCCAGGCACCGCGCTTTGAAGTATCACTCACCCGCGATCTCCGCTGGCAGCGCTGTAATATCAAGTCCACGTCCCTCCTGGGTAATGTGCTGCACTACCAGCACGGCCATGCGAAGGGCTACCAGGAAACCCTGCTATTCAACAGTCGTGAGGAACTCACTGAGGCGGCAGCCTGCAATGTTTTCATCGTCAGCAAGGGCGTGATCGTCACGCCGACCCTCGACCACCAGAAACTACCGGGAATCACTCGTTTTATGCTCCTGGACATGCTGCAGCGTCATTCTGAGCTGCGTGTCGAGCAACGCGTAGTGCACCGCAGGGAAGTGGATGAGGCGGACGAAGTCTGGCTGACCAGTTCCAGCAAGGAAGTCGCGCCGGTCGTCGCTATCGAGGGCAGACCCGTGGGTAACGGCGAGATCGGCGACCTCTGGGTGCAGGCGCAGACGCTATTCAGTAAGCACCGCTTCGACTACTGATATGGCACGGCCGACCCGGGCGACAATTCACCCCGCGCGCATTCGCCACAATGGCGAGCGCGTGCGTGCGCTGGCACCGCGCGCGCGAATCATGGCCTGCGTCAAAGCCGATGGATACGGGCACGGCAGCATCACCAGTGCACGGGCCCTGCACGGTGTGGCCGATGGCTTTGCTGTTGCCTGCATCGAAGAGGCCTGCGCCCTGCGCGACGGCGGCTGTGAGGAACCCATCCTGTTGCTCGAGGGCCCGCTTGAACAGTGTGAACTGACTGAGGCTGTCGCGCAGCACCTGAGTATCTGCATCAGCCACGAACAGCAGCTGCAATGGCTTGAACAGGTAGCACTGGCCGCACCCCTGGACTGCTGGCTGAAGATCGATACGGGTATGCATCGTCTCGGAATTCCACCCGCTGACACCGCTATGGCTTACCGACGTCTGCGCAATTCACCGAACGCCCGTGAGAACATAACCCTGCTCAGCCATTTTGCGAGGGCGGAAGAGCCCCCGGAAAGGGGCTCACTTGCGCAGCTGCAATGTTTCGATGAGGCTACCGAGGGTCTCTCCGGCCCCCGCAGCTGCGCCAACTCCGCCGCGATCCTCGGCCTCCCCCAGAGCCACATGGACTGGGTTCGGCCCGGCTATATGCTCTATGGTGGAAGCCCGTTTTGCGACCCGGGAGCAACGGCGTGTGGGCTGCAGGCGGCGATGGAACTGACTTCCAGTGTCATCAGTCTCAGGGATGTGGCCGTGGGCGAGACCGTCGGCTATGGCGGCCGTTGGCGGGCGACGCGCCCGTCGCGTATCGCTACCATTGCAATCGGTTATGGCGACGGCTATCCAAGGCATGCCCCCGACGGGACACCGGTATTAGTCGCTGGCCAGCGTGCACCCCTGGCCGGCAAGGTCTCCATGGACCTGCTCACCGTCGACGTGACTGACCTGCAGGCCCTGACAGCCGGCGCGCCCGTTCTCTTATGGGGCGAGGCGCTACCCGTCGATGAAATAGCGCAACAGGCCGGGACCATCGGTTATGAGCTGCTGGCGGGGATGCCCGCGCGCGTGCCCCGCGTGCTCGCAGAGCCACACTGAAAGAATCTGCTCCCCGAAGAAACAGGCCCGCGTAACAGTCTGTGAAAAGCCGCGACCAGCTCCTGTGCGTAAACCCGGGCAGTTCGGTAAACTTCCAGACTAATTCCCCGCAACTGGCCAAAACTCCCTTGGAAAACCACAATCGCGATGCACTGGCCGATGGCAGCCTGCTGGCCGCCATAGATCTGGGTAGCAATTCCTTTCATCTCATCATCGCCCGCATCGAGCAGGGCGAGATCCGCCCGACCCAGGCACTTTCAGAAAAAGTTCAGCTCGCCGCAGGACTCAACGACGGTCGGCTCAGCGAGGAGGCTATTGCACGCGGTCTCGAATGCCTGACTCGTTTTGCGCAGATGCTGCAGAGTGCCGAACCCCAGCGCATTCGGGTCGTCGGCACCAATGCCCTGCGCCGGGCCCGCAACCGCCATGAATTTACCGAGCCCGGCCGACGCATTCTCGGCGCGCCCGTAGAAGTTATCTATGGTCGCGAAGAGGCGCGACTCGTCTATCTGGGCGTCGCGCACACTCTTGCCGATGATGCCCAGGCACGTCTGGTCGTGGATATTGGAGGCGGCAGCACAGAGTTTGTCATTGGTGAGCGCTTTGAGCCGCGCAAGCTGGAAAGCCTGCAAATGGGCTGTGTAGAATACGCCCGCAGGTATTTCCCGGACCAGCGGCTAAGCAAGAGCAACTACAGCGCTGCCTACGATCGGGCCTGCCTGGGGGTATCCCATATCCGCAAGGCCTTTCGCAGTAAGCATTGGGAGGAGGCTGTCGGCTCATCGGGGACACTGCAGGCCCTGGAAGGTATTCTGGGCGCACAGGGCTGGGACGAGACCGGAATTACACGCAAGGGCCTGCAGCGCATGCGCAAAGCCCTCCTGCGTTTCACCCATTTCGACGACATTGAGCTGGACGGTCTCAGCACGCCACGGCGCTCCGTTATAGCGGCCGGACTGGCCATCGCCGAAGCCATATTTGATGTACTGGAGATCGATACGATGCGCACATCCGGCGGCGCCCTGCGTGAGGGTGTTGTCTACGATATGGTCGGACGACTCCGTCACGAGGACGTGCGCGAGCGCAGTATCTCTGCGCTGATGCAGCGCTACCACGTAGACGAGGAAACGGCCCAGCTGGTAGCCCGCCGCGCGCGCATGCTCTTTCAGGCCACCCATCGCGACTGGCAGCTGGACGCCGCCGATGGCGATTTGCTGGTGCGCGCGGCGCTGGCCCACGAGATTGGCAAAGCCATTTCCCACAAGCACTTTCATCACCACGGTGCCTACTTGTTACGCAACTCGGATCTTCCCGGGTTCTCCCAACAGGAGCAGGAAGACATAGCCACGCTCGTCGCGGGGCAGCACGGCAAGTTGCGCGCCGGGCTATTCGCCCATGCGGAGGGGGATAACCTCAAGCGCCTGCAGCGCCTGGTGGCGCTGTTGCGACTGGCGACTCTGTTCAAGTACGTGGAGCAGCTGGAAAACCTGCCAGACTTGAGCATCAAGGTCTCGGAAAAAACCATACACCTTGAATTCCCCGCAGACTGGCTGGCTCAACACCCGCTCACGCTGCAGGAACTCCAGCACCAGAAAGACAGCTTCGAGCGACTCGATCTGCACCTGGATGCCCGGTAACACGATTCGACTAGGGGTGGGCGACCACTACCTCGCCGCCCTTCATAACAAAACTCACTCTGTTCATCAGGGAGATATCCTCAAGGGGATTACCCTTCACGGCGACCATATCAGCATATTTTCCCACGGCTATGCTGCCGAGTTCGTCAGCAACCCGTAGCAGCGTCGCCGCGTTGATGGTTGCCGCGCGCAGCGCTTCCAGTTCTGGCATGCCCGCCTCCACCATGTAGTCGAACTCCCGCGCGTTACTCCCATGGGGAGAGACGCCCGCGTCGGTACCGAAAGCGATAGGCACACCGGCCCGCCATGCGGCAGCGAAGGTGGACTGAATCTGCGGCCCTACGGAAGCCGCCTTGGGCCGCACCACTTCGGGCAACTTGTTGTCTTGGGTGGCCAGCTCCGCAACCCACTTGCCAGCCGATATGGTGGGCACGTACCAGGTGCCCTGGCGCTTCATAAGCCGCATCGCTTCCTCGTCCATAAAGGTGCCGTGTTCCACCGAGTCCACACCGGCGCGAATCGCTCGCTTCATACCCTCTGCGCCATGCGCGTGCACCGCGACCACGAAGTTGTAGTCGCGGGCAGCCGCCATCACCGCAGCCAGTTCCTCATCCGTAAACTGGGGGTTTTCTCCGCTCTTGGCCAGGGACAGCACACCACCGGTAACCGTCAGTTTGATAACATCCGAGCCGTCCTTGTAGCGCTGGCGAACCGCTTTGTAGGCTTCCTCCGGACCGTTCAATACGCCCATGGCGGGCCCAGGATCACCGCGCAGATCCCGGCGAATGCCGTTGGTGGGATCGCCGTGACCGCCGGTGGTCGCCAGGGCGAGGCCCGCGGCATAGATGCGCGGACCCGGCACGTAGCCGCGGTTAATCGCGTCGCGCAACGCCAGCAGCGCTTCGACGCTGTGGGCACCCAGATCGCGCACGGTAGTAAAGCCGGCTTCGAGGGTCCGCCTGGCGTACACAGTGGCGCGCAAGGCATAGTCGGACGCATTCAGATAATAGCCCTCCGCAAAACTGCCGGGTGGATCCAGTTCGCTTGCGAGGTGCACGTGCATATCCATGAGTCCGGGCAACACCGTTTGCTCGCGCAGGTCGATGATCACTGCGTCTTCGGGCTCTTGGAAACCCTCCTCGATAGCAGTAATACGCTCATCCTCTATAAATATGCTCTGTGCAGTAAGGAGTTCGCCGCTTTGCACATCGAGCAGCCTGCCGGCGTGAATAACCGTGGTTTGCGCCTGCAGCAATGCCGCCGGCAGTAAGCACAGTGCCAGGATCAGTAGCCTGATTCGCATAATTATTATCCTTGGGTCGAGTAGCTCTTGTTATAGATTCACCCAGCTGTTCAGGGCGCGCAAACGAAAATCCGTACCCGCAAAGCGCAAAACAACCGAGTCCGGAAGTATTTCCACAAGTTCCACAGCGCGGCTGCGCTGACCGGCGCGCAGGGTCTGGCCATTGATCAGCACGGTCGATTTCCCGGCCCGCGCATTGTAGTCGTGGCGCAGGTACATGAGGGTCGGAACGCTGTCACGAAACTGCTTGGACAAGGCCGCCAGCAGTGGGACCGGATGCGGCTCAACGCGTGCATCGCCCGCGGCCCTGCGCACCTCACGCAACACAGCATCGATATCAATAGGCTGCTCCAGCACTGTCGCGCTCCCTTGGCTTGCGCCGATCGGCGCGGCGCCTGTCGCTGCCACAGCCGCTGCCACAGCCGCTGGGGTGGTCTCATCGACGGCCTGTGTGACCACTTGCCCACGCGCGTAAAGCGCCGCAATCGCCGCCTGGTCACGGGGGGCATGCTTAGCCGGGGCAGGTGCCGAGGCGGAACTCCCTGGCCCCAACGCCGGTTTTACTGCCACGGCCGGCACCGGGCCACGCTCCGGAACTGTATTCAGGGCCGGGAGGGGAAGTGCACTCTCCTCATACGAGGCGCTGTCCGGCTCGATCCCGACATCTGTGGCAGGCCAAAACACCAGTAGTAGAACCCCGGCGAATAGCAGGGCCGCCGCGAGTAACCACCAGGGAGATACGCCGTGCGATGTGGCGGTGATCGCATCCGGTTGCGCGAGGAGGTCAGGCACCCCTTTCTCTGGAGCGCGTTTATCCCGCTCGGCCCGTGACAGGGCATCAAGGATCAATGACATGCGAACCCCAGTCCCGAGAACGATGCATTCATGGCCAATCCCCCCGGGAAGACCGCTCCACAATAACCCCCGCCGCAGTCGTGAAGCTGAGGTCGCTTCCCGCCGCAAGAACCAGTGCCTTGAGCGTCTGCTCGCCCAATACGCCATCCGCATCCAGACCCTGCACGGTCTGGAAAAGTCGCACTCGTTCCTCCAGACGCGCGTCGTACAGCGCATCGCTCAGGGGTTCGCTTTGTCGATCCAGCCTTGCGAACAGCAATGACACCGCCCGCACATCCTCACCGCTACTACCGCGTTGCAGCGTTCGCCGGTAACTTTGCGGTGGCTGCCAGTAGCGCCAGAAGCGGCCCGTCCAGTCACCGGCCAACAGATCGAGAGAAGCGCTGGCTATACCCTCGTCCGTTGCCAGCAGCGCCTGCTCATTTTCGATACCCAGGAACAGCGCGCTGCCCTGGAAGCGCCGCTGATCGACCAGCTCCAAGAGTACTGGCCTGCCCTCCTCCAGAATCTGGTCCCAGCTGCGTGCCTCAGCCAGTTCACAGCGAAGCAGCGGATCGCGTATTTCACAGGGCGTATCGCCGACTTCGCGGCCATACAGAGCCGCCAGCAGAACAGCGCCCTCCCGGACACTGCGGCGCCACGCTTCCGGCGCTGCCGAGTACTGTCTTGCGGCAGGAATCTCCGCCGACACGGACGGCGAGCTTTGCAGCACCGCAGGGACCGCCGGCGGGTCCCTGTCCGACCGGGCTGCGACCGCGCTCCCCGCTGGCACGGGCATTGGCTGCTGCGGCGCCGGGGTCCGCAGCAGCCACACGCTCAGCGCAGTCGCCAGTAGTGCCGCCCCCGCCAACGCCGGCAGCAGCCAACGCGCTCCCCACCATTCATCTACGGACTCTCCGGTGACTTCCCGCGCCGCGCGACGCAGGAGTGACTTTTCCATACGCGAGGCTCCTGCGCCATAGGCACCGAGCAGCATGCGGTCGCAGAGCAGGTTGATCAGACGCGGTACGCCACGGCTCTGGCGATGTATCGCGCGAACCAGGGACGGCGAAAACAGTTCCCCGCCAGCCGGCATCCCGGCTATGTGCAGCCGGTGACGTATGTAAGCGCCGGTCTCATCAACCGTCAACGGCTCCAGGTTAAAGCGCGCGGTAATGCGCTGGTTCAACTGTCGCAGCTCCGGGCGAGACAGCTTCTGCGCCAGCTCCGGCTGTCCGATGAGAATGATATGAAGGAGTTTTTCTTCGTCAGTTTCCAGATTAGTCAGCAGCCGAATCTGCTCCAGCACCTCAATTCCAAGGTGTTGTGCCTCGTCGATCATGAGCACGGTTTTGCGTTCCCGG
>JBLIIW010000070.1:0-17300 GCA_047635315.1 Halieaceae bacterium
TCAGCGTGTTCATGACGTTGTAGCGCACACCGCCCGGGGTGGTGGTGTTAAAGCGCCGCCCGGCCAAATCAGCTTCAGTTCGATATCCAGCGCAGAGTGGATCTGCGGGTAAAACATACTGGGGGAGTAAGCCTAGCGAAGGTCTCGCAAGAGCCGCCTGATTAAGGTACGACGACGCTCCATGCGTTCCGCTTCCAGCTCAGGAGAAGCCTGAAAGGTCTCCACGCGCTCGCGGAAGGAGGCATCCGCAGCCTCAGTTGCTCCCTCATAGGCATCCATCTTGTCGCGTAGAACGCAGACTTCCATCGCCAGGCGCATCACCGCATCTAGCACCCGGTCTCCGGAAATGTCGCCCATGAAGTCCGGGCGGCTGTCCGCGCGCTCGTCGAGCAGTTCGTCTGTGGAAGGTAGTGTGTCAACATCGGCAGTCATGCGGCGACTTCCTCGCGATCGCCTGCACGCTCAGGGCCGCGTGCGCCAAAGATAAAGTACTCCCTGCCACCACCCGGGGCCGCATAAGTAGCAAACGCCCGCTCGCCAAAGCCAGCATTTTCCAGCGCCGCCTGAACATCCGTATCAGCAAAGCCGGTCCAGAACGGCTCACCATTGTGCCTCACCTGCCACGCGTTGGTGACCAGCTGCGTCATGTTCAGCCGCGCGGGCTGATAGGGGATATCTACGTTGAAGAACAGACCGTCCCCAGAGAGCAGTCGATGGGCCTCAGCCATAATGGCTGGCAGCTTGTCGTGCCAGGTCTCGTGAAAGAGAATTTGCGACACGATCAGGTCGAAGCTGCCCGCCTCCAGCCCTGTATGCGCAGCATCACCCTGCAGGAAGTCCACCGCGACACCCATATCCTCAGCCCACAGGTGGCCGAGCCGGACAAAACTTGCCGACAGATCAATGCCTACTACCTCAGCTTCGGGAAAGGCTTCCTTGAGACCGATTGCCATGTGGCCTACGCCACAGCCCACATCCAGTATGCGCCGCGGTTTCAATCCGGGAGCGAAGCCCTCCACCATCGCTGCGAACTGATGTCCAATATCAGTGCTGCCGCTGTCATTGCTGCTGAAGCCCTTGGCGGCACGGTATATTTCCGTCGTGCCCATATACAACAGCGCCGCCGTGAGGGCGCCGTTTTCATCGCCAAGAAAATATCCGCCGGGCTGCCGGTGGACCTCTGTTCTATCGATGGGATGAGGCTTTTCAGACGCGGGAGCAAGCGTCAGGCTGCCTTTTTTTGTAGCCTGCGCATCAATCTCAGCCGCGCGCTGGTCAAACTGCCCGCTCACTCGATCAACCGTATCCCCCACAGACTCCCAGAGCAGATTCTGGGATTTGTAGGTGGCGCTTTCCCAGAGTCGATACAGTCGATCGCTCTCAAAGACTTTCTTTCCTTCTCGACGACCCTCGGGGTCACGATCATTCTGCTGTCGAAATTCAGGCAGCAGCACGTTCTCGTAACGCGCATTGAGCTGGGGCTCCAGGGCCTGATTGATCTCAGTCTTGAACGCGCCGACAAATGCCTGTCTGGAACGCTCTTCAGCCGTTGGTTGATATAGCTTGTGAATGTCCAATCGCTACCTCGTCTCAGAAACTGTGGCTGGCGCTAATGCTCGCCGCGCTGGGGAACAATGTTCTTATACTCTTTGGCGCAAGGCAACCGCCATGAGAATACGCAGCTGCCGCTCCGGGGCTCGATCTGCGCCAGCATCATACCCTCTTGGGTCTCCGCTTCAGCCAGGACCCGGCTGAGGCACCAGCTCTGCTCCCGTCTTCTCGCTCAGTTCGCGCAACAGGCGATTCGGCAGAACAGGATTGTCCCAGGCGTTGTCCTTGGGCGGCCGCGCCCCTATGCGCAACACAATAAGATCGTGGCGCGGAATAAGGTATACCACCTGATTACTATTGCCATCGAACAGATAGAGATCTTTGTCGAGATAGGCCTCACTGTGCAAAGTCTTTCCCAGAGAGAAATCGGGATTGGCGGCCCCGCGCGCTTCTATGTAAGGCCCTGCTACATATACACCCATGCCCGTGTGAACATTGGTTTCAGTTGGCGTCCTGATTTGCTCCACAAATCCTTCGGGGAGCAGGCGCTCGCCTTCCCATACACCGTCATTGCTATAGAGCACTGCCAGACGCAGATAGGTCTCGGCAGGTAGTCGCGCACAGCAACCGGAGTGGGTTGTACCGCCAATTCGATTTACCCAGATATCGCCGCCAGCCGCGCCAAGCGGTGTCAGTACCGCCTCGCTCAGCCAATCTTCGTAGCGTCGGCCGGTAGCCCGCTCGATGATCGGCGCAATAAGCTCCGCGTTGGCGTTCGAATAGTCATAGCGAATACCCGGTTCGTTGACGAGCGGATACTCCCGAAGAATGACGTCGACGTGATAGGGATGCAGATAGGCGCGGTTCATGACATCGTCCGCCTCCATGGAGTTGCCCTGCATGGCCAGACCCGAGCGCATCTGCAGCAGGTGACGGATGCTAATACTCTCTCTATCCGTACCCTGCCACTCGGTCAGATACTTGGACGCAGGCTCATCGAGGCTGCCAATGAAACCCCGCTGTAGCGCACGTCCCACCGCAATAACAGAAAGAGGCTTGGACAGTGAACGGGACACCACAAGGTCAGCGGCGCCCCTTTTCTTGGGGTACTCCTCGAATACGACACTACCCTTGTGCCATACCATCAGTGCTTCGCTATTCGTCTTGGCACCGAATTCGACCAGCCAGTCCTGCAGCGACGCGTCCATCCAGTCGGCATCGCCGCGCGGCAAGGCCTGCACATTCACGGGTCCGGGAAGCGGAATCATTGGGTCGTAGCCAGCCAGGCCGCGGCCATTCTGTGCCTCACGCTCAAGCTGCGCAAAGCGCGCTGCGTACAGCTCGTTGGCGTCATCCGTTCGATAGGCTTCGAGGCTAGTGCGGGCATCGGCGTCGATGAGCCCCTGCAGCAGGGTGTTGACAATAACGGAGTCGTCATAGCTCATATCCACCTCGCCAAAGCGGGCAATCACAAGCCCCCTCGACGGGACTACGTAAACGCGCTGACCGCCAAAGCCGTCGAAGAACACCACTCCCGGGGCCAGATAGGGTTCCGCGTGGAGAACCCCTGCCTTGGTCTTGGGTCCGTAACGGCGAGTCGTGTGCCAGTCTCCGCCCAACCAGGTATTCAACCCATAGCTGCGATTCAATGCACTGGGCGTCGAGAATTCCTCAACGCTGGCTTCGGAAAGAATTTGACGCTCTCCCACACGGCCTTCGTTAAGCAGCATCACGCCAACACGCAGCCAGTCGGCCAGGCCGGCGGCAAGACCCGCGTAAAAGCGCGGGCTACCCCCCTCATCCTCAAGCCAGAGGGTGGCATCATTGTTGCCGAGAGGGCGCCACAGGCGCTCGGAGAGGAAATCCGCATAGCGTATTCCCTTGCTCTGCAACGCATTCTCAAGGGCGATACCCAGGATCTGTGAGTTTACATTGCTGTAATTGAATTCCGTGCCCGGGGGCGCCGCGAGAGGGTAGCTGAGCGCGGTAGCGCTGATTCGTGACGACAGGGAAAGTGCGACCCCACGCGGGTCGCCGGAACTCATGGGAAAATGTGCGAGTCCACTGACCTGCTGCAGCAGCTGCCTAAATGTCATTTCCCCTCGCGGATCATCTCGCCATGCGGGGATGTAAGCACCAACCGTCTCATCAAGGCTGCCGATAATGCCATCCTCGACGGCGGCCAGTAAAACCAGTGCAAACACGCTCTTGTGCATGGAAAAAGCGGCGAAGGGTGAGGTTGCAGACAAACCCTCCCCAAAATGGCTGTCGACGAGTTGGCCCTGATACCAGACAAGTAGACCGTGACCTTTATGGGCATCAGAATAGTCTCGTGCACTCTGCAGAGCGGCCGGCGACGGGAATGCCTCTGTCATCGGTTCGCTCAGCGATTCGTTGTTGCCGGCGACCACTTCCTTGGGCTGCTGCCACTCAAGATCGAGGATACCGCTGCTTTTCACCATGGCGGCAAGATTGCGCGCCAGGACCGGGTCAGTTTCCGGCGTAGGCGTAGGCACTTCCTCGGCTGAGAAGGAGCACCCACACAACAAGAACAGCAGAAACGCAGAAATAAAACCTGTGGTGGAACAATGGCGGATGGACTTCATGAGCAAGCAATGCCTGAATTAGTTGTAGCCGCAGTCTGCATCAACTCCAGTGATTCAGCTAGAGAGAAACAGCAAGGCAGCTATGCTTATAGCCGATAGAAGCGCTGCTTCAGCGCAACGTTCAGTATTCGCGTGTATTAGCACAAATAATCTGCGGACGGTCAGTTCGCCCACGCTGCGCGGGCCCCGCCCAGGGGTGCCGCTAATGTCCGACAAACCGCACCATCGCAGCCATCGCGAGGTTCTCGCTGCGCCATGTGGACTGACCACGCACGGTGGCCCTGGCGTTGAATGATTGAACGTTTTTACTATTCTGTCGTCGAATCGGCAGCAAAGGGGGCCATCACGCCGGCTACCAGCGCCGTGCCACGCTTACGCAATTCAGCTGCGAGAGCCTCATCGGGCTCAAAGGCGTCAATGGCATCGCGCACCGATATCCCCTGCTTTTCCAGCACAGCCTCCAGCACCAGCACCCGGTCTGTGAGCACCCACAGCTCCCGCGTCAGGTTTAACAGCGCCTCTCCCAGGGCCGGTACATCGTCGCTGGTCAAGGACGGCCGATCCGGGGTATTAAAGCTGGTGGGATCATCGTTACTCACTGGGGTTTGCTCCCGCGCACAACATAGGGGTACTTCATGGGCGGCTCCGCGCCCGCAAAGACCTGCTCAAAGCCAGCGTCCCGTGCGGCTTCAGCCAGATCAAGACTCGCCGCGGAGCGCCAATGCGGCTCTCCTCCGTAACGAGCGCCCCGGTCGGCTCGCCACTCAGCCAGCTTGTCAAGATCAGCATAGCGCGTCACATCACTCATGATCATGTCGCCACCGGGCTCAAGAACACGGAAAGCCTCCGCAAACACCCGCCTGATAATATCCCCGGGCATCTCGTGCAGGAGAATGTAGGAGGCAACCAGATCAAAGCTATCTGTAGCAAATCCGGTATCTTCCGCAGGTCGCTGATAGAGCTTCCACGGCTGCCCCAACGCATTCGCAACGCGCCGTGTATGTTCCAGGGTGCGGTGGGACAGGTCGATGCCGTGAATTTCCGCTTCCGGATAGCTTTGCGCAAGCGCCACCGTGAAGTGGCCAGTCGAGCAGCCCATCTCCAATATCTTCGTATAACTGTCGCGCGGAGCCATAGCTGCTACGGCGCGGCGCTGCTTGAATATGCCTCCGGGGTACAGGCGGTCGACCATCTTGCGATGGATGATTTCCCCGTGCACACAACCGCTATAGTCGGAGTCGTCCCACATTTTTTCCGTGCGATGAAACTTCACACCATCCCAGTAACGTGGCGCGACGAAGTTCGCATCCAACTCCAGCGTAGCGGACCCCTGATCCAGTTGCCGCAAGCGAGGCTCAAGAGTGTCCCGGACCTCTTCAAAGGCAGCATCCGCCACTACTCCGTGCTGCCTGGAGTGCCACTCCCCCAAGAGTTGCTCGGCGCGATAGGCGCGCTCTTTCACCATGACCCCTTCAATCAGTTCATGCCGTTCGTCAAGATCCTCCGGCAGTGCGTCGAGGTCAGAAAACCGCATGTCAACCAACGCTTCGGCGCGGCCGCGGACGCCCGTGCCTCCCAAAGCCAGATAAGTTAAAAAGTCTACACAGGCTCGCCCTCGTTGCTTGAGTGAGAATTCAATTCCAGTAGCCATTAATTACCTTCTTCATCCACTGCATGCCCCTCGGTTAGTGCAGACGCCCTTGCTTCGACAAAATCAGTGGACATGCCCTCCCACTCCCAACGATTGGGTAATCGCTTATCCAGCAGCGCGTCAAGAAATTGTAGTGTTTTGGTATTGAGTGAATCCAGTGCCCGAATGTCACCGGGCTGAAGTGATTCTCGGGGGCGCCCGAACGCGCCGTTAAAATAGTGATCCTGCTCAGCGAAGATCAGGGCGTAAGACGGAGCAGTCTCGGCAGCCTCGTAAGAAACGAGATGCCCTTTCCAGTCATCGATGAAGCCGGGCAAGATGTCTGCGGTACCCGTGACCACCAGCATTGGCCGACTAATATGCGACCAGTCCTCTTTCTCCATTGCTCCCGCCATGGGAGCTGGCGGAGAAAGAGCCACAACCGCGGCAACGCTTTGCTGCGCAGCTAACATCGACCCCGGAAACGCTATGACCGTTGGCAGCCGGGCGCCGCCGGCTATCTGGGCGATCCACGCTCCGTAGGAGTGCCCAGCCGCAATGAGCGTGTCCGCGACAGCGATATCCGCAGCACTCAGTGCTTCGGCCAACGCCTCGCCGGTACTCAGCAGACCAAAGTCCTCCAGCCGCGTTAGCATCGTTTGCGCGCGGTCAAAATTGTCTCTGTCCGGGTTCAGTTCAGAATCGACATGCATGGGCGCGGCAACCACATAGCCGCCTTCGGCCCAGGCCTGCATCAGTCTTTTGTACCTCTCGGGGGCCGCAAAGGCGCCGTGAGAAAAAACGATCAGGGCCTTGGCCTGTGCAGGGTCTTTGGGATGCGTCACCAGCACGGGAACCTGACGACCCTGAGCTGCGGTCAGTGAAATTTCAAAACTGGAAGTCGCGGCAAAAACAGGCAATGCGAGCGTGAGTGCCAAACAAAAGACCCATGTGCAACTGCGGGCCAACCGGTTACGCGGCAATTGCTGTCGCTCCATCATGATCCGCTTTCTCCCAAGCGCTCTTACACATGCGCGTCTAAAACACATTACGACGGGGTATTTAAGCCGCATCAGAACCACCCGGCTGGTAGCCAGGATTTTTCCCAAGCGCCCGGAGCAACAGATTAAACACCGCGTAGGCCACCATAGACACAAGTAATCCCTGCAGTGATGGCACCAGCCACTCCCAGGGATAGAAGGTAGATGTCGCACCCACGACGTACGCGAGCACCGCGGCCGGGTTCCAGGCGTGCAGACGATGGAGGTCTGCCGTGTTATAGCGCGCTTTGTGGAACACGTAGAAGTCCACGATCACCGGCCCGATTAACGGCGGCACCAAAGACGCCAGCAGATAAATCCAGCTTTCGAAATACTGGTAAAGACCCAAGCCCAGTACCGTACCTATTGCACCACAAATGACCACCATCACCCGCTTCGGACGGCGTAGCACGGAAGAAGTCTGAATGACCGGCAGATACAGATTGGCATCGCCGGTAGTCCACAACGCCAGGCTCATGCCGATGAGGCCGATGCCCCCGATCACCATGCCCTGGGTCAACATGTAGGTCGTAAAGTCCGGGGTGCCTGAGACGATCGCTCCCAGGGCGCCAACCACCTGCAAAAACCACTGCGACACCATTAACACGATGAAAGGAATAGCCAGGGCAACCCAAGCCTTTTTCGCGAAGCGCGTGTACTCGGGCATTACTACGGCACCTACAATCCAGGACCCGATCACCAGATTCACGGCGGAACCAAAGCTGATCGGCTCCTTCGAAGACATGGCATTGGACTGCTCAAGAAAAGCCGCCCAGCCTCCGGCCTGGTCGATATTGGTCCAACCCGCATATAGGCCGACGAGGACCAAAACCAACACCGCTGGTACGGCGACCTTCTCAATACCTTCGATCCCATGGTAGGTCGTCACCGTGAAAAGAATCCCACCAGCGATCGCCACGGCGTAGAACAGTGGCGTGTCGAAACTCTGCGCCCAAGCAAAACCGAAGGCGCCGACTATGATCGCCTGCCAGCCGATGGTCATCAGTGAGACAAACAGCACAGGCAATAAAACACCGAGGTGCCCATACACATAACGATAAAGGAGCGCTGAATTGCAGGCTGTTTTGTAGCCCATGTAACCAATAAGAGCACCGAGAATAAAGTTAACCGTGTTGCCGATAGCGGAGGCGACAATAAGATCTGGCCAGAAGGCCACGCCCTGCCCCAGCGCCCCGCCAGTGAGCAGACCCGTTATCAGGAAGCCCCAACCAAAAGCCAGTATGAGCATGGGCGCCGTGTTCTGACGCTGATCTTCCCTCAGGGGCTCAAAAGGGCTATCCGAGGACGCGCTTTCTTCAGCCTCGTCCAGTGTCCACCACGCTCTCAGCTTGTCCATAGTTACCTCATATCAATATTGAGAATCCGGCCTCGTGCCTGACTGAATAGTCCGGGTAGGCGCCCAGTGACAGCATTCCCATGGCACCGAGAATAACGGCGGGCGAAGAAACGCATTCCCCAAAAATACTCTCATCGGGTTGACCGGGTGATTTCCACACTTTTGGGTGTAGCGATTCATCGCTCAGTTCCCGGCACCGAGCTTGGGTAGCGTCAGTGGAGCGTTAGGCAGCATCATCGTTTTTTCTTCGGTCATCAGTTCCACCGACGCGTGCAGGCCATCGCGGCCAATACCCGATTGCTTGTAGCCGCCAAACGGTGCACGCAGGTCGCGTGTGAGCGATGTATTGACCCAAACAGTCCCCGCCTTAAGTTGACGACCCACCTGCATTACCGTCGGCAAATCGTTGGACCAGAGATAACTCACCAGCCCAAAGTCTGAATCGTTGGCAATGGCAAGCGCCTCTTCGGTGGTACTGAAAGTCTGGATCGTCGCAAAGGGCCCGAAAACTTCCTCGCGACAAATC
This sequence comes from Halieaceae bacterium, assembly GCA_047635315.1. GTDB lineage: Bacteria > Pseudomonadota > Gammaproteobacteria > Pseudomonadales > Halieaceae > Congregibacter. The sequence goes on from JBLIIW010000070.1 coordinate 8,711, forward strand.
CGCAATTGATTGGACTCGACCAGCGCCACTGTTGGTTCAACAAAATAGCCCCGGTCGAAATCTGCACTCGCCTTCCCGCCTGCAAGAATCTGCGCGCCCTCGGTCTCTGCCAGCTTCGCGTAGTCAAGGACCTTGTCGCGATGACGCGCGAAAGCCAGCGGCCCAAGCTCTGTACTTGCCTCAAATGGGTCTCCAATCTTGACGTTCTGGAGACGCGCAACAAAACGCTCGGTAAATTCCTCGGCAATCGCTTCCTGAAGCAGGATGCGCGAGCCCGCGAGACACTGCTCCCCATTTCCGGCCAGTATGGCGATCAGTGATCCGTCGATAGCTGTCTCGAGATCTGCCGAGGAAAACACGATATTGGCGGATTTTCCGCCAAGCTCCAGGCCCACTTTTTTTATGCCGCCGGCAGAGCCGCGAATAATCGATTTCCCTGTCTCGGTACCGCCGACAAAGCCAATGACATCAACACCCGAATCCTCGACCAGGGCCCTACCGGTTACGGCGCCATAGCCATTTACCAGATTGATAAGCCCGGGGGGAATATCGGCCTCATGCAATATCTCTACAAAACGCAGCAGTGACCAGGGGGAGTACTCCGAGGCCTTGATCACGCAGCTATTACCCAGCGCAAGGGCCGCCGCAAGCTTCATAGAGCTGAGCACAAGAGGGGCGTTCCAGGGCGACAGCAAGGCGATCACGCCTGCGGGCTCACGGGTCACGACGGAGGTGTAGCGCCCCGTCTGGGTATAACTGTGGCCACCCAGCGTTCCCGCCACCTCCATAAAGAATTCAAAATTCTCTATGGTCCTCGGCATGTGCATCGTCTTGAGCCCCTCCAGCGGCAGCCCGACCTCCAGGGCCTGAATAGCCGCCAGCTCGTCGCGATGCGCGTCTATAGCCTGCACCATCCGACGCAGCACCAGTTTGCGGTCTGCATGGGAAAGGCCCGGCCAGGGACCGGAATCGAAGGCGCGCCGCGCCGCCGCCACCGCCGACTGCACTGTCGCGGGGGTACAGCTCTCAACCTCATAAAGAGGCTCCTCCGTCGCCGGGCAGATGTGGGTAAAGCGCTCGGCATCGCCGTCCGGTGCGGATTTCCGGCCGTCAATAAACGGAACAATAACCTTCGGTAATCGAAGACCGTAACGGTCTGCGATAGTAGTGATTGAGGCGGTACTTGGCATGCTCTTTTCTCGATTACAGCTCGCGCCGCAAGCTACCACGATTGGAGTCAGCTGACACACGCAGTTTAACAAAGATGAAATCGCAAACCGAGATACCCCGCCGCGCTATGCTACGCTGCGCTCTACTTTCGCCTGAGGGCATACCGCAGCGCAGCAGAAAATGCCTGTATTTGGCGTTTGGGATCTTGCACATGAGTAACAGCATAACGGCGATAAGCATGGATAAACTAAACGAAAAAAAAGCGCAGGTACTATCGCTTATCGACGCAGCGGGAACCGATGGCAGCTATGATGAAGCCCACTTCGACGCGCTCATGCAGGCGCTGAACGAATTGTGTGCGATGACGCCAACGCCCTGCCCTCTTGACGATCAGCAGTTCGTAGCGTCCCCCTGGCGTACACTTTTTGCCTCTTTCGGGCCGCGACATACAGCGGGCAAAACGCTGATTCACGACACGCTCCTGTCCTATCAATCGTTCAATAAATTCCCAAAGGTGCCGGTGCGCGTAGTTGCTCTGGAGCAGGAGATTCACGCCGGTACCGGCGAATACAACAACATTGCTTACCTGAGCAACATGTCGGGCGACGCGAAGGCGTCGCTAATTACACGGGGTGTATATGACGATAGCTCGGAAAACAGGCAGCGCTACAATGTGAACTTTCAGCGCGTAGAGCTGCGCAGTGATGACGGTCTCGATGAGGAGGCACTGCGCAAGGCCTTTGACCTACCTACGGATCACCCACTGGCTGTAGACCTGAGCGCTAATTTCCATTCGGACATCTCTTTTTGCGATGACAGCATACGCGTCAACTACGGCAGTGTGGGCGGCGTCTATGTGCTCGAACGACTGGATCACTCCGGCCGCTCAGTAGACTTTTCTTAAGCATGCGACTGCATGCACGCAAGACGGAAATCATGTGGGCGAGCGGCTCGCTGGCCACGGGATCGGTCTACAACGCCATGGCGCTGTTCAGCCTGTTCTTTCTCACGCAGGTGGTGGGGATCTCGCCAGCCCTGGCAGGCTCGCTGCTGCTTGTAACAAAAATATACGACGCGATCACAGATCCCATCATGGGCGCCATTAGCGATCGAACGCGACACAAGGCCGGACGTCGACGGCCCTATCTTCTGGTCGGATCGCTGTTGCTTGGCGGTAGCTTCGCGCTGTTTTTCAACGTGCCAGACCTGACGGGAACAGGCCTTCTGGTCACGGTGACGCTGATTCTGTTGCTGCAATCTACCGGCTACACCGTCTTCGGTGTGCCGTATCTCGCGATGGCCCCAGACATCGCCGAAAGCTATGATGATCGAACGCGCATCATGACCCTGCGCGTGGCATTCCTTATTGTCGGCGTGATGCTTGGCTCGGTAGGCGGACCCTACATCGTGGGCCTCGCCGACAATGCTCGCGACGGCTATGGCCTCCTTGGGAGCATTCTGGGCGCGTTTGTGGTGGTGTGCGGATTTGTCGCCTACAGAGGAACTGCCGGTGTGCGCAGCGATGATCCCAATGCGATCAGTACGTCCCGCGAATCCAGTGTATTTAGCAGCCTGAATGACATGGCATCGGTTTTTTCTCATCAACCCTTCCGGGTGCTGACGCTGGTGAAATTGCTGCAACTCGTAGTGCTTGCTCTGGCACTGGCGTGCACGCCGTACTTCTTTCAATACGTTCTTGAGCGACCACCGAGCGATATCGGTGCATACCTTATGACTTTCAGCCTCACGGGCCTCGCCTCGCTCCCAGCCTGGCGTGTGATCATTGCACGTTTCGGAAAGCGCGAAGTCTATATGGTGTCTATCTTCGGCTACGGTCTCGGACTCTGCACATGGTGGCTGTGGACGCCCGGAGAGGCTGAAGTATTCTTCTACGCTCGCGCCGTAGGACTGGGCATTCTCTCTAACGGCACCCTGCTATGCGCGCTATCCCTTCTTCCTGACACCATGGAATTTGACCGCCTGGCTTCGGGCCGAAATCGCGAAGGCGTCATGAGCGGTGTGTTCACCACGGTTGAGAAAATCTCGGGCGCCTTGGGACCGTTTATCATTGGGATAATGCTGCAGACAATGGGCCTCATAGCCGGACGCGGAGCTGTCGTAGAGCAGCCGGCATCGGCGCTTACGGCCATCCACCTCGGCGTATCCATAGTGCCCGCTATACTTTGCTTTGCCGCCCTGCCGCTGTTGATGCGCTATGACCTTGGACCCGAAAGACTGCGGGAAATGCGCGAAGCCCACGGGTCTGCCAAGGGCCCAATCGCCTCCACCGAAGTCTGAACGCGCACGCTAATGTTTTTATTCGCTCTATGCCCGCATGATGCGGGTTGTTATATTGCTCTGCTCCAAAGTTCCGATTTGAGAATATGAATCTCAAGCAGCTGCAATACTTCATTATGGTCGCCGAGTCTGGCGGGTTTTCTCAGGCATCAGATGCCGCACATTTAGCTCAATCGGCTCTCAGCCGCCACGTGCGTCTCCTCGAAGAGAACTTGCATACGCGCCTATTCGACCGCACAGGGCGCGGCGTTGTGCTCACTGAGCAGGGCGAATACCTGCTCGAGCATTCTCGCGCTATTCTCGTTCAAGTGCAGCATGTCGAGCGATCGCTTCAGTCCTGGTATGAGCACCCGATCGGTCGTGTGCGAGTGGGCATGACACCGACAGGCAGTATTAACAGTGCGGCACTACTGATACGCGAGCTGAGGACACTGTATCCGAAGGTTGATCTGCATGTTTCTGAGGGCATCAGCGCGGAGCTGTGCAACCGGGTTCTGGATGGACAGCTCGATCTGGCGCTGGTGTTTGAAGAGCCACGATCAGACCTGCTGCGCACGGAACTTCTTCGCCAGGAGCCCTTATGCCTGGTAACAGCTCCGGGACTGGACCTCTCGGACCCGGTACCCATGACCCAGCTTCAATCCATGAACCTGATCCTGCCAACGCGGCATGGAAGAATAAGAGTCGCTGTAGAACGAAGCTGTGCGGCAGCCAATGTTAGCTGCGAGCCGACTTATACGGTCGATTCCGTGGCGACCATGAAGAACCTTGCGGCCAATGGCGATGGCGTTGCTGTGCTAACGCGTCAGTCCGTCGAGACGGAAGTCGGCGTCGGCCTGCTATCCGTTTACTCACTGGATGACCCGAAGCTGGTACTGCCTATGTTCGTCACCTACCGCGCCAAGCAGCAATTGGGGCGTGCCGCAGCGGCGACCCTGGAAGCGGTTCGGCGTCTTTTCTCAGACTAACGACTTCCAGCTCCACGCGCGCTCCCGCGGCCTTTTAGTCGACCGGTAGTCCCGACGCCCGATTGGGCAGGAAACCGGCCAGGCATGCCGAACAAATCAGTAGCGGCAGCACTACAACCGTGAGCCCTGCCGACCAGCCCAGCTGCCCCACCACTATAGGCACGACGGCCGGGAAGATCGCAAAGCCCAGGCTCAGTGGAGCCGACGCACAGACAGCCAAGGCGGTTGCCCTGATTTCCCTGGGAAATATCTCGGCGACGAACACAGCGACTACCGCCTGTGATCCAAAAAACAGAGCCGCCGTGACGCTAAACCAGATCAGGTCCTGCGTGGGTGAGTTCGAGAACCACAGCAGCATCACCAGGCCCAAGGCGCCACCCAGACACCAACCGATGTACACATTGCGGCGCGTGAGCAGGAACTCACCGACCAGCGCAGCGCCCAAGTAACCAAACACAGCGATGCCATTTGACTTGCCCACCAGCAACGCTGCCTCCGCTTCCGTGTAGCCACCGGACTGTATGAAGTACGTGGGAAAGAAGAACACGGACCCAGCGTAAGCACCGCCAAAACACAAGAACATGCCCATCGTAGCCAGGCTATAGCGCCGATACTCGGGGGAAAACAGCAGGCGTATACGCGCGCCACTCGTTAGCGCTGCGACATTGCCCTCAGTGGTGCTCTTCTCAACCGGCGACTGCGAACGGACCAGAAGCTGGCCATGCTTGCGCAATACGTACCAGATAGGTATGAGTAGCGGGAGTACCACGAAGGCGATAAAACAGACATATCTCCAGCCGTTAGTCTGCAACAAAGGTGCCGCGAGCAGCGATGCAATGAGCCAACCGAGCGGGTAGCCACATTGCAACAGCCCCATCGCTATACCGCGATAGCGCGGCGGCGCATTCTCCGCCACGAAAGCATTGGTAATGGGTGAAAGGCCGCCGCTGAGTCCGAAACCGAGGGCTCGCAACACCGTTAGCGAGAGAATACCGCCGGCCAGTCCCTGCAATCCCACGAAGACCGACGATGCACCGAGTAGCACCAACAGCATCACGCCGCGACCCCAGCGGTCGGCGGCTACGCCGGCAAAGACAATCAAAACGGAACTGGTAAAAAAGGAGATGGCCAGGATATTACCCGCCACGCCAAGCGGCAGCTCGAATTCTCTCAGTATCCCGGGAATGGCATAGCCAAACAGGGACTGATCCATGTTGGTCAGCGTCCAGGCGACCAGGCAGGCAAAAAATATTGCCGGCTGGGCGCCTAGAATACGTCGGAAAATCCCGACCTCGCGACTACTCACTCAGCATCTCCGCTCTGCGGCGCAGCGAGATGATCCCGCGCGGCGTCACGGTGCCGGTACTAGTACTGCCCCGCCTTTTTTCACTTGCTCTATCAGCCCGGCAATCTCATCTTCGAAGCCTGTGTAGGCGCTCTTGGTGTACGCGCTCTCGAGGAAGCTCAGCGTTTCCCCCGGCGCACCATGCCAGTCACAGCTCTTGTAGCGACCTTCCAGCTCCCACTTGGCAACCGAATACTGCGCGTAGAACAAACCCTGCAGAGCAGCTCGGCGCCAGAGTCGTCCGGCTCCACAGGTATCAACAGACACACCCTGCAATCCCACGTCTTTCAGATAACCCAGTACATACTGCGCCTGGGGGTAATCCATCTCCACAGCGGCGCGATACAGGTAGGGCAGCGCCTCTTCCGTACGACCCGCATAGAACAACGAGCGGCCAGCCTGGTACTGGTAACGCGGCTCGCCCGGGCGTCGCGTCGCAGCGTCTACGCATGCAGGGATTGCTGCGGCGGTATCGACGTCTTCCGCTGCGATGCCGGCCGTCACGCGCCAGGGATCGTAAGGGTGATTGGCCAGCCAGTCACACTCTTCGATTACAGCGTCCAGGCGATAGATACGCGAAGGGTCATCCGGCGTTGCCCCCGCTTCAACGCGGACCTTGACGTTGTATTCCTGCTGAAACTCAGCGCGGTATTCTTCCAGGCGCGCCTCCTCAACTCGCTCCTCACGATAAAAACTGGCTGAGCGGGGCTTGCCGAAATCAGGGTTGGGCACTGGCTCGCCTTGCTCATCCAGCATCTTCTCGCCAGTAGCCGGGTCGCTAAGATAGGTTTTGGCGTGAATACCCTGCGCCGAACGAATTCTGCGGTTTGGAACGCCAAGATTGTTCAGCTGTAAGTGCTGCAAGGCGCCCGATTCAGGATTGAAATATTCGTACACCACGGCGAAATCCGAGATCACGCGGGTGAGCTCACCACCTTTGTAGTCGAACATGTGGTCAATAAGTGTGACCTTCATAGAGCCCTTGTCGCCCACTGCTTCGCCGTAAGTGTTGGTGATCAGCTCAACGGCTTCGCCCTCGCGAGCCAGGCCACGGGACAAGCCATTACGCCGCGCGGCGTGCTTCTCGCCGTAATACATCCAGTTGGTCTGGCGGAACTGCTTAGCGTCGATCTGGATACGAAACAACGCATTGTAGGCGCGGATCTTGTGATCACCGTCAGGCCCGAAGGAATCCAGTTCTCCCCGCCACAGGCCGTCCATGGTTCTCCATACCGGAAAAGCATCCAGCGGAGCGACCTCCCCATCGCCAGGCCCTTCCCCATGCGTCACCTCATGCCCGTCGGCGACTATTGGCGCGGCGACCACCGTACAGGCTGCGATAGCCAGAGCGCCCAGAGGTGCCGAAGCAAAGCTTTTTCTCAAAATAGTACAAATTCTCATTCAGTTAGAACCTTTTCGTAAAAGACATCGTCAATGCAAAACCACGGCCACACCGTAGCTTTAAACATCGACTATTGGAATCATGACCGCATCAATTTTAGGCGTCGCTGAACACTGAGTCAAAACCCCGGAGACCATCTGCCCGAACAGCGGATAAAGCCTATATGCGAAGAGACCTGCTCTTTGATTGGCGTGTTAATCTTCAAATCGCTTTTAAGCGTTGCGGCTTCCGATTCGGTGCACTAGCGCTGGTAGGACTCCCCATCGGTCGTCAGATTGGGATTACAGCTGCCTACCGCTTTTAAGCGAAACAATGGGTTCTTGGGGCGCTTCGGCGCTCATTTTTTTGCCCGTAAAAAAATCGTCCAGCCTATTGCGCCGTCCAGCCACCATCAACCACCAGACTGGAACCCGTCATGAGCGCAGCGGCATCGCCGGCAAGAAATACGACCGTTCCGGCAATATCACCCACCTGACCGAGACGGCCCAGAGGGATCTTGACCAGCGTTTCATTCCTGAAATCGTCGTCGGCGAGAAAGGGCCGGGTCATAGGGGTTTCGATATATGTCGGACAGACACTATTGACGCGGATATTGTACTCGGCAAGATCCAGCGCCATGGCCCGGGTGAGACCTTCAGTCGCGTGCTTGGTCGCGCAGTAAACCGTGCGTCGGCGCCCGCCCACCTTCCCCATCTGTGAGGACATGTTGATAATCGAACCGCCCTCCGCTGCCGCAACCATGCGCCTGGCGGCGGCCTGAGCACAGAAGAAAGCAGCCCTCAGATTGATGTCCACTACGGCATCGAAATCCGTGTGCGTCACCTCCAGGAATGGCGCCGGGCGATTGCTGCCTGCATTGTTAAGCATAATGTGCAGCCCCGGCATCGCGTCGACGACTCGCGCGAAACCCTCCGTGTCCAGTACATCGCAGGGCGCGACCCTTGCAGAGCCTCCGTCGCTCTCAATGCGTTCGGCCAAACGCTCAAGCTTGTCTCGCGCCCGCGCTACCAGCGTCACGCGGGCCCCCGCTGAGGCCAGGGCCCGGGCACATGCAGCACCGATACCACTGCTTGCGCCGGTGATCAGCGCATCGCGCCCATCCAGACGAAAATCAGGGAGCGGCGGGTATTCCTCGTCAGGTATTTCAATCATGGGTACACTTCTCTTTGCTATCAAATCGTTTACTGCCTGAGTCCCAGAGCGCTTTATACTGAGACTCAGGTCCAGCGCCTCCCAAAAACTGCTGGGCTTTTCACGCGAGAAACCGCGCCGGAGCAACTGATTCCTACCATGACGCGAACCAAGAACCGGGTAACTTCCATCGAGGTTGCGGCGCGCGCCGGCGTCTCACAGTCTGCGGTCAGTCGAGCCTTTACCCCTGGAAGCAGCGTGTCCGACGCCACTCGC
>JBLIIW010000071.1:0-16965 GCA_047635315.1 Halieaceae bacterium
GAAACACTTCGGCTTCGACACCCTCAAAAAGATCCCGGATAGCGCGCCCCGATGCAGCTCCCTGCAGCGCATAGATCGACCGGGTATCGCCTGTATCCGGCTGCACTGAACCGCGCGTAACAATCTCGTAGCCGCGCTCAGACCAATGCCGATGAGCCGCGTCCAACAACCAATTGGGGTACGGGCAGGCGAGGGCAATACGCCGCGCGCCAAGGTGCGAGAGCGCCGCATCGATGGCTTGCGCCGCAGTCACTACGGGATAGCCAAAGCGGTCTTCGAGCGCGGCGATGGCGCGTCGCTCGACGTCTGCGCCAAGGAGGTAAGTCGACCCCGTACAAGCAAAGCCCACGACATCCAGAGGCATGGTGTCAAAACGCTGAAGTGTTTCATCAAGACGCTCGAAATATTCTAGCAAACGTTGCTGAGACTCACCTCGCGACACGCACCGCGCCACCGTCATCGATACGCGTGCGGGCAGTAGCAACCCAATCTCGGGTTCCACGGTCGGATTGGCTTGGGGAGTCACAATTCCTATGCGCCCCAATGCGCCGTAATCTCTGTCGTACATGGCTTTAACGCGCCTCCTCGGGACTCAAAGCGATATTGCTATATGATTATGGCTTATCTGAGCACACAAGAGAGTCATGATGTCTGAACGTGCGCCGTTAATCATCGCCGGTGCAGGGCCCGTGGGGTTATTTACCGCCTACCAGCTGGTGCAGGCAGGCCTGCCTGTCACCGTACTGGAACAGGGCCGGGACTTGTCCGAGGACATGCGCGCATCCACTTTCCACGCGGCCACACTGGACCTCCTGGATGAGTACGGCCTGGCCGAGGCACTGTTGGAACAGGGCACTATCGCTCGACAATGGCAGTACTGGATACACGGCACGGATGAGCGCGCAGCCTTCGATATTTCCGTGATCGGCGACGTGAGCAAGCATCCCTATCGTCTTCAGTGCGAACAATTTCGCCTGACACGCCTGATCGCAGAGCGTCTGGCCGGGAATCCTCTCTTCACGCTCCTTTTCGACACCGCGGTAACCGGGGTGGAGGAAAATGAAGATGGCGTCGTAGTCACTACCAGCGGCGCGCAGACCTTTACAACGCCATGGCTCATCGCGGCCGATGGCGGCAAGAGTACCGTTCGAAAGTCACTGGAACTGCCCTTCGAGGGCTCTGTATTTCCCAAGACTTCCATAACACTGGTGCTCGACTACCCATTCCAAAAGGATGTACCGGACCTCCTGCCCGTCAACTACGTGTGGACCGACAACGCCCACTACAGCCTAATGCAGATCCGCGACCTGTGGCGCTTCACCTACTCTCCCAACCAGAACCAGTCGGTATCCGAAGCACTCTCAGATCCGGTTGCGCAGGCGCATCTGCAAAAAGTATTTCCGCGCCCGGAGCCCTACCGGATTCTGCAGGCCAACTACTACACCCTCCAGGAGCGATGCCTTGAGTCATTCCGCGTCGGGCGCACATTGTTTGCAGGAGATGCGGCGCACCTGAACAGTCCAGCCGGTGGCATGGGCATGAACAGCGGGCTACACGATGCGCGATGTCTCGCTGAGCATCTGCTTCCGGTGCTCGATGGAGCGTCGCCAAATCTTCTGGATCGCTACGATCGCCGTAGGCGCACCATCGCCCGAGACGAGGTGCAGCGACTCTCCGCACGTAACTACCGCCGCCACCGTGAAACCGATCCGGAAAAACGAAAGATAATCTGGCGAGAGATCAAAGAGACCGTCGAAGATCCCGAGCGCATGCGCGCTTCCCTTCTAGAATCATCCATGATCTCCTCGCGACGCCGAGAGCTTGAAATCGAATGACAGCAGCCACGCAGAAAGTTAAATCGGTAGTAGAGATACTCGTCGCCACTGGAGTTCAAATACCGGAGTGCGCAGTGAGCTACATCGCCGGCGCTCCTGTGCCTGCGGATAGCCGCCGCGAATACATCCCCATCGTCTACCCGGGCACGGGGGAAACGGTCCTGCAGCTGCAAGAAGCCGATGCCGGCGAAGTCGATGCAGCCGTAGACGCAGCAAGGCGCGCTTTTGAGGAAGGCCCATGGCCACGCCTCCCGGTTGCGGAACGTCAACGACTGCTGCGGGCGGCCGGTGCAATAATTCGGGAACACCAAGATGAACTGGCCATACTCGAGTGCCTGTGCGCGGGGCTGACTGTGGCGCACTTGGCCACTCGACAGGTGCCCAGAGCGGCGCAGAATTTCGAGTTTTTCGCCGACGTGATCGGGACCCTGGCGGGGGAAACCTTCGAACAGGAACCGGGATTCCTGACCACGGTAACGCGTGAAGCGGCGGGTGTCGCGGCACTGCTCGCGCCCTGGAATGCGCCACTGGCGCTGGCCAGCATGCAGCTTGCCTCGTGCATCGCCTTCGGCAACACCTGTGTGCTTAAGCCTTCGGAATACACCCCGCTGTCCATTCTGCGCATGGTAGAACTCATCGAAAGCGCCGGCATACCGAAAGGAGTTATCAACGTCGTGAACGGGCGCGGACCGGTGACCGGAGATGCACTGGTCGGTCATCCGGGTATCGATCGCATTGCCTTTACAGGAGGCACGGAGACGGCGCGCCACATTATGCGCCGTGCGGCAGAGCACTTGACGCCGGTGCATTTCGAACTGGGCGGCAAGTCGGCGAACATGGTGTTCGCTGACTGCGACCTTGAACGGGCGCTGGACGGATCCCTGCTCAACGTCTATGCCAACAATGGTCAGATCTGTATTGCCGGCTCACGCATCTTGGTGCAGCGGTCCGTGGCCGACGAATTCATCGAGCGCTTTACCAAACGTGTGCGCAACCTGCGCATCGGTGATCCCATGGACCCAAGCACAGAAATCGGCCCAATGGCTTTCGAAGCTCACATGCAACATGTCCTTAAATATGCAGACCTGGCACGCAAGGAAGGCGGTGAAATTCTCGCCGGTGGGGGACGCCCACAGGGATTCGATAGTGGGTGGTATGTGGAGCCAACAGCCGTTCGCGTAGACAGCAATTCACTGCGCATTTGTCAGGAAGAAGTCTTTGGACCCTTTGCGACGCTACAGGTCTTCGACGAACCGGAAGAGGCCATCGCCATTGCCAACGATTCGCGCTTCGGTCTGGTGTCCTACGGCTGGACCGAGAACATGGGTGTAGCCCTGAAATTGCAGAACGCTATCCGCGCTGGAACGGTATGGATCAACACACCGCTGGTGCGCGATCTGCGTGCGCCTTTCGGTGGTTTCAAGGAATCGGGCATTGGCCGCGACGGACCGCGACAGTGCGCTGAGTTTTACACTGAAGAGAAAACAGCAATATTCGCGCGAGAAAAAAACCCCATCAGGAAGCTAGGTAGCTCCTGACAGGGTGGGGAGGGGGCCGCGCTGATCAGAAGTTGTAGGTGAGCGAAACACCGGCGCGACGCGAACGTGCCAGGTCAACCAGGAAGCCGCGCTCAACCACGGTAGAGCCGGGAACATTATTCTGAGCCGGATTCTCCTGAGGCCCAATATTCAGGTTCACCAAATCGGCAAAGCGCACGATCGTTGATGGCGTCAGGTCGTTGAAGACATTGTTAACAAACACCGTCAGCGACCAGTCATCCGATGTAATGCCAGCCTTGAGGTTCATCAGGCTACGGCTGCCCACGTAAGCAAAGTTGTGCACCTGCGCGTACTTTCTCGACATAAACGAGTAGTCGCCGCGGATAAAGAAGTCGCGGCCACTGGCCATCGGGATCGTGTAGGTGCTGTTCAGGGTCGCCATGGTTTCCGGCGCGATGGGCGTCTGGTTACCCGCCACGCTGCCACCGGGCGCTCCGGTGACGCTGGAAACACAGTCAATGCCAGTAAGCTCTGCGCCTTGCACGCGGTCGCAATTCTCGTCAAAGGTCGCATTGGCTAACGCGAAGGAGAAACCGGCCCTCCAGTTCTCCGTCAGGACGGCATCACCCTCAAGTTCAAACCCCCACACAGTCGTCTCACCGGCGTTGGCGATAAACGAAATCGGGATGTTATTGAACTCTCCCGACTGCGTCAGCTGCTGCTGCGTCCAGTCGATATAGAAAATCGACGCGTTGAGTGTCATGCGGTTTTCGAATAGCGTAGATTTGAACCCCGCTTCATAGTTCCAGGACTCTTCTTCGTCAGCCGTGCGGAACTCTTCCGTTAGCCGCGGATCTGCATTGATAGCCCCCGGCTTGTTCCCCTGCGCAATACTCGCGTAGACCATAAGGTCTTCGGTCAATGCGTAATTCAAGGTGAAGCGAGGCTGCACAGAGTCAAACGTTGCAGAGACAACATTACCACTGGCCTGGACATTTTCGATCGTGTCCTCCTGGTAACGCAACTCCGCGGTAGCGGTCAGCTTGTCGGTAAAGTCGTACTCGATAGAACCGAATACGGCTTGGTTTTCAATGATCTCCTCACCAAAGTCGGTGATGATGTTCTGAGTGCCCGGAAAACGACGCAGACGCTCCCTGTTACGTTCGTACATGAAGGCGCCAACCTGGTACCGCAAGCGCTCATCAACCGGTGATTCAAAACGTAGCTCGCCAGAATACTCCTGGCGGTCACTGTCCTCCACACGCACGAAGATACCACCTGCAAACTGAATCCCGTCACCGAGGTTGGTCTGGTCATTACCAAAAGTGCTCGTTGCGTCGTTGTAGCCGCCGCTGGCGGTCAGCATGTAGCCAGAGCCACCAATATCCCAGGTCAGAGCACCGGTCGCCCGCAACACCTCCCGAGTGAGTCCATCCTCACCGTTAAGGCGATCGATCTCCAGGGTTACTGACTCAAACCCCTCAATCTCGCCACAGTAGTATTGCCGCGCTTGATCGAGGAAGCAGTTGTTGGAGAAACGATCCAGTACTCGCTGAGCGGCGTGGTCGTCTTCGTCCTCGTTATAGCCCAGAGTAAAGTCAAGGTTGAGATTCTCCGACGCATTCCATTGAAGACCGCCATTAAAACCGATGGAACCCTCACCGCCGACGGTGCGACCATCAAGCTCGTTCTCATACTCACCGCCGTAGGTGTAGTAGCGACCATGCACGAAGTAAAACAGCTCGTCTTTAATCAATGGACCGCGGGAACTGAGGTTGACCTCATACTCGGCGTCCTGCACCGCGCGCAAATTGACGCGATTCTCAAATTCGTTGGTGCCGCGCTTGGTGATCAGGTTGATCGCGCCTGAGAAGGTCGAACGCCCAAACTGTGCTGCCTGAGGGCCGCGGAGGACTTCGACGCGCTCGACGATATCCATGGGGAACGAGAGAATGGATTCAGTGTAGAGAATCCCATCCACGAAAATAGCTGCGTTGCCCTCACCGATGATATTCGACTGGCCCCGAATGACGGGGCGACTGACGTCACCCTCGGCACCGCGGCGTCCGCCGAATGTCTCAAAAGTAAATCCCGGTGTAAAGTCACTCAGCTCGCTGAGATTGCGGGAACCCAGAGCTTCGATGTCGCCAGCCGAAAAAGCGCTGATGCTAATGGGAACGTCCTGAATGCTTTCTTTTCGCTTGCGCGCCGTAACGAGGATTTCCTCAAGCAGCGTCGCACTCTTATCGCCGCTTTGCTGAGCACTGGCGGTGCTTATCCCCACCATGTTTATGGTTACGCCTATGGCACAGGCTGTAGCAATACTGATCCGAGTACGCGCAGCTTTCATTTTTCTATCCCCGAGTGGCAAAAAAAGTACTTATCGTATGAAAAACCTGACTTCTATTATTAAAACGATTCTATAGGTTGCTGTTTTCAGTGCAAATTAGTCCTGCAACCCTCGCGATTAGGTGCGCTAATCACGCGGGCGCAGGACCCCATCCCGCTCAACCCCCACCCCAGAGACCGACAGCTGCCGCCACAACGGTCAAACTCCACAGCACGAAGACGATGGGTCTGGTCCGCGCGAGTGTTGTCTGCATGATCCGTGAGTCGCTGTCGCTGTCGCTGTCGCTGCCAGCGCTTGTGCCGGTGTCCGCGACAATCCGGTTAAGCGCTGGGCGAAAGGGCTTAAAAAAGTGTCGCAGGATCAGGCTGAGGCAAATCGCTGCCGCAAAGACAAGCAGCTTGACTGCGATAAAGGTGCTGGAGATGTGGCCTGTGCCGAGCAGGCCCGCAACAGCGGTACCTGTGGCAGCGGAAATAATCACAACGCGTAACCACAGGTCAAAATTTCGAGCGCCCTGTGTAGAGTCCGGAGATTTCCGGTTGCGATAGATGTACAGGCCATTTGCTACCCACAGCAGGGCCAGCAACCAGGCGACAACTACGACGAGACGCGGCAACGCAACATAGCCACCCAGGACCGCCAGATGCAGCCCCACAGCCCCGATGAGCGGGACGCTCAGGCGCGGGAACATATCGATGAAGCCCATGATTTCAGAAACAGTTACACGCGTCTCGACCGATAGCGCAGGATTCGCCGCGTAGCGAGCACAGTAGAGCACAGCCAGGTCAGCGCCGAGCCAATAGACAAACAACAACACATGCGCCAACAGCAGAACGGCATACGTGATCGTAGCAAGATCCTGCATTTTCAGTGCCCTGGATAACAACCGCTAAACAATAACCCTCGTACTCAGCCGTGAATAATTAGAATTCACACCCGCTCGATTATTGTTATTGATCAATACGGCGGTGATACTGGGGTCTCTTACGTCAAGGATGCAGCTCAGACTCCCGTGGATGTCAGGCAACTCAAGTACTTTCTCGCGCTTTCGGAGGCACGCAGCTTCCATGCGGCCGCTGACGTCGTCGGGCTGACACAATCCGCTCTCACACAGTCCATCCAAAAGCTGGAGCGCGACCTCGACGTCGAACTATTTATCCGCAGTAAATCGGGAACAATACTGACCGGCCATGGCAAACGCTTGCGCCATCACGCGCAGGTAATTCTTGCGCAGGTGCAGGCTGCGGAAACGGAGCTCACGGCGCGCGCCGGGCACCTGGGCATGGAGTTATCCATTGGTGTAGTGCCAGTTTTTTCTGACAAGCTGTTGATCCAGCTGCTGGATCGGGTTCGCGCTACCCAAATTGGCCATCGCATCAAAATCGTCAAGGACTGGTCTGCGGAACTCATACCGATGCTGGAGCGCGGCACCATCGACTTTGCCTTCCTCTCTGATCACTTTCAGGCAGATCATGCACCGGAAATCACGCGGCAGATACTTTTTCAGGATCAGGTGCAAGCCGTGGTTGGCAAGAACCACCCCCTGTTTTCGGCCTCATCGGTATCGCTGGAGCAACTGGCAGGCTACGAGTGGGTCGCGGTGTCCATAGAGCCAGAATGGACCGAGTTTCTGGCCAAAGTGTATGCCGCTGTCGATCTCGCTCCACCGGCACAGATCATTCAGACCAACTCACTCACACTCTCAATCGAACTCATTGGCAATGGGCATACGGTGGGCCTCGTGTCCAAGAAGACTCTATGCGCTGCCAGCGATTACGAATACCGGTTCTTTGACGTTCCCGAGTTACGTCAGCAGCGGATTTTCAGCCTCTGCCGACGGACACGGATGGTGCTTCAGCCCCATCACCGACTGTTCACACAGGCCTTCGACAGCCTGGTCAGAGACGCATTCCACGGCTAAATCTGCGACCGATTTCAACCGCGCTCAGAAAGGCGGTAAGTGAGATCATCGATAAACATCCGCTGGTAGTAACCCGCATAGCCTGCCGGTGCCGATTGTGTAGCGGCCGTCAGCCACCGGTCAAGCTCATCGGCCGTCGCTACATCTGGGCAATTTTGAAACGTGTCACGTAGCGTCTGTACTGCGTAATGCAGCGTTGCTGCGAACCGACCACCTTCCGCTGAGGCCTGCCAGTAGCGCTCGGCTATACAAGGATCCGTCGGCGCGCCGGGCCGCCCTTTCACCACAAATATCCCGTAAACAAACTGCGCCTGTGCGTGAGCACCATCGGCGGCAATGAGCATTTCTGTCATGGCTTCTTCAAACCGGCCCGAATAGAACAGCACACGTGCAAACTGATAGCGAATTCTTGCGTTATCCGGATTCGCCTGAACATCTTCGCGGCAGATTTCAATCGCCACTGGCAAATCTATGCTCCCCGTCGACTGTCCTGGCGCGACCCGCGCAGGATCTTCCCCATGTGAGGCGAGCTTGTCACAGCGCGTTATTTCCTCCTCGGCAACAGCTGCTGGCTGCGAGCCGAGGAAAAACACAGCAAACAAAATTACCGCACCCGACCAGTTACCGGGGTTTTGTTTCTTCGATACGTTCACAGCACTTTCAATTCTACCAACAGCGACTTAGTCGCTCGACCTCACTGCCATAGGGACGCATTGCCTCAGGCAGTTCGGGCTCGTAGTCGGGCCACCAGCGGAAGGCGCGCCGCGGCTCCACGTACTCGGTCTGCAACCCGCCACCCTTGGTGCGGAAAAAATACAGGTTGCCCGTCAGTGTTCCATAAGGTCCGTGCGGGATGTCTCCCGGCCGCCAGAAGTACGCGCCGGGCCGCATGACACCACGATCCCCATGCGACTCTCCGCTCAGGAGATACATTTCCTCAACCACGGGATGCACCTCCGAACGCTCTGCCCAACGCATCGGCAGAGTGCCCAGTATCCAGGAGGCCTCACCAGTGTCAGGGTCCGTGTAGAGCAGCTTACGGCCCGCACCGGGTGGAAACTCGGGGTGAAAATTTCCCGTGTAGGGCACGTCTAGCCCATCACAGTGCGCAATCAGCCGCTCCGGATTGTAGTCCTGTGCCGCTGCCGCCGTCGGCTCGCCAGAGTAGAAGCTGAGCACTACAGCGCCGCCCGCACTGTGGCGCTCGCCAGCATCAAAGCCGCGGGGCCAGTGCGCATAGGCAAAAGGCCCGTAGCGCCTACCGCCAATTTCCAGCTCGCCGTCGAGCACCAGGAACTCCTCATCCGCTGCCAGCGCGTTGGCAGCACCGCGGTATCCCGCGGGATAGCGGAGCAAGGCGCTCAGCGCACCGCTGTCACCATCCTCGCTGAGACGCCTCGCCTCTACGCCATCTCCCAGCACCGAAATTTCCGCCGGCTGCCAGGGCAGATTCTGCGACTGAATAAACTCGATCCATTCTCGTGACATGCTTACTCCTATAACTCCTCGAATCCGGCCGCTTCGCGGCGCAGAGGCGTGCGCGGATCGGCGCTCTCGGTCATTATCTGCATCAAACGGCTCATGGAATCGTCCAGCGCTTCCTTGCAGAGCCGGTTGTAACGCTCGCCTTCCTGCCAGCTCTCCATCCAGCCCGCCGGCAGCGAACCTGCCTCCTCAAGAGCACACTCGAGGGCTATGCGCCGGGCGCGCTCCGCATGCAACTGCGATGCGATTTCGAACAGCAGGCCCACCAGGCGATCGTTATCCGGTGTTATGTCGGGCAACTCCACGCTCATCGCGCTTTCTCCGCTTCGAGTACGGCCCATGGGAAATGCCATTCGGCCCGGTCTGGCCACGCTAGCTCCGAAAGCATCCCCTCGCCACGCTCATCGAAGGCACTCCAGCGCGCGTTTAGCAGGCCAGCCCGCTCCGCCATGGCCGCGAGATCCGCCTCCATCGCCGGTGCTAAGAATGGTTCATTGTTGCGCGCACCGTGCTCACGCATGGCCATGTCCCTGAGGGAATCACCGGTGAAGCGAAAATCGAGGAAGCGCAGGATTCCCCCAGGGGCAAGTATTCGCGACGCTTCGACGAACAGTTCCTCCAGCGCCGGAACCGGCATTTCATGCACCAGCATGGTGGACGTGACCAGATCAACAGACTCCGTGTCGAGGCCAGTAGCCATAGCATTGGCCTGACGAAAACAAACCTCAAGCCCTCTTTCCCGGGCCTTGCTGGCGGCCAGTTTCAGACATGGCGCGGCCAGATCGATGCCGATAACCTCGGCATCCGCAAAAGCCTCCTTCATGGGCCACGTCGACTTACCAAAGCCGCAGCCGAGATCGACGATGCGCCGGTAGTCGCGCTCAGGCAATGCCGTGGACACGAACAGCCGGTGAAACCCGTAGTCGTCGTTTTCGCCCAGCATGACCAACTTCGCGCCGGCTTCATAAACCGCCGCGGCCTCGTCGCTCGACCAGACACCGCCCGGCTGCACATGGATATCCCAGTCGGTGTACCAGGTCGGAAGCTCGAGGCCATCATCGAGCTCAAGGAGTGACTCAGCCTGGGCGTCAGGCTGTACCGGCGCCGCCGCGCGAACGGAATCCGTTACCGCGCGCCAGAGCATTTTCTGGGAGCCGCGCTCGAGCCATGAAAACCACGGGTAGGCAGGAAGTTCCCTTATGGCGGCATCTGGTAGCGCACTGCCGGTCTCTTCTGACTGCTCGCGATACTGTTTGCCAAGTGCCGGGTAAAGCGTGTCGGCCCAGCGACGACGCAGCGTGAGTACAAATTGTCTATCTGCTGTGCGCTCTATCTGTGACCGCATTCTCCAATCCCCCCAGCAGTTGGCGCCGGCCATGGAGCCGGAAACAGAAGTCAGCTTCAGGCAGAGTGGGGCAGAATGCAATCGAAAGACTTTGGCTTTGATTGTGAAGAAGAGTAACAGTACTCTCAACAAAAGGAGGTTTGAAATGGATCAATTAACTGCCGATATGGCGCTCGAACTGATTGCGCAGGCACGCCGAAAAGCAGAAATCCTCGAACTGGCCATGTCGGTCGCTGTAGTCGACGCCGGTGGGCACCCACTCGCCATGCTGCGTATGGACGGGGCGAGCATTCTCAGTGCCGGCACCGTATTTGCGAAGGCACGAACGGCGGTCTACTGCCGGCGTCCGACGCATATTTCGGTGGAGCGGGCGAAGATTCATCCAGAGGTGTATGCGAGTCTTGCTGCCGAAATGCAGCCCGGCATGGTGTATTCAATGGGCGGGTTTCCCCTCGAATCGCAGGGCCGCTTACTGGGAGGCCTTGCCGCATCAGGCGGCAGTGGCGAACAGGACATGGACGTGGCCGGAGCGGCTTTGGAGCGCTTTCAGAATCTCTGCTCAGCGACCTGAACCCTGCAACCGCGACCATCGATCAGACGTCTGGCATTTGCCCATGCAGCCAGTCGCGAAACAAGCGCGCTTCGGGGCTGAGCCGCATTCCCGCATTCCAGAGCATGTAATAGGCGTTGTTGTCTTGTATGGGTATATCGAACGGCTTGACCAGACGGCCGGAACCCAAGGCGGCTTCCGCGAACACACTGCCCACCAGCGCAACGCCTAGACCAGCCAGCGCCGCCTCTACCAGCATGCCGGAGTCTGACAGCAAGGGTCCTTCTGTAGGCTCCTCAAGGCGCAGGTCCGCCGCCCGAAACCACGGCGTCCAGGTATGCCAGCTGTGCCGGAGCAGGCAGCAGCGAGAAAGGTCCACCGGTCGCCTGAGCCGGTATTCCTCCCGGTAAGACTCTGTGCAGACCGGATACAGCGTATCCCCAGCGAGCCGTTCCAGCGATATGTCAGACCAGTTCCCGGCACCATAGCGAATGGCTATATCGACATTCGGATTGATAAAATCACCGAGTTCGGCGGTCGAATAGATTTCTATGCGTACCCCCGGATGCTCAGCAATAAAGTCCGGTAGCCGGGGTATAAGCCAGGAAATCGCGAGACTGTGATGCACGCCAACGACGAGGTTACTGCGTTCCTCGTCGCGGGTGGGCATCGCGTGCGCGAGAATCTGCAGGCCTTCGCTAACCTGCGCGGCGAGGGTAATGGCCGCGCGTGTCGGAGTCATCTCACGGCCGCGTCGCTCGAACAGGGTGATGTTCAGCTGCCCCTCCAATGTTCGGATGCGGTGGCTGATGGCCCCGTGCGTAACACCGAGCTCCCGAGCGGCTGCCGAGTAGCTGTGGTGACGGGCCGCGGCCTCGAAGGCGCGCAAAGTCTGCATTGAAGGTATTCTTATCATGCAGGAAGCGTTACACGAAATAACATATGCTGCCAATTCAATTCATTTGCTAAATGAGAGTAAGAGGCCAAACTGGGCGGCCAACGCGGGGACACAAAACCAATGAAGTCACCAACAAAACCATGGCCTTTCGCCCTGCTGCTTGCCTGCGCGCTGGCGATATCCACGCTGGCAGCTGCCGGCAAAGAAGGTCCGCTGCTGCGCAGTGCGGGCACGCCCGGTGTCTGGCTCAGGGTCGTCGATGTCGATGTGCCGCAACCACATGAGACCATGACTACCGCCGGCTGGAGCGTCATCGAGTTGCTGGTGGAGGACCCAGACGCGGTCTACCAGCACCTGCTGGATTCGCCGTTTCGCCCTATCGGCGGACCGGCCAACCTCGGCGTCGTCGCAAAGGCGCTCGGCCTGCCGGACGATCACATGACCCCGTTAGGCCGGGCAATCGGCGCCGAATCCTTCAATGCCATCGAGATCGACGGTTACCCAGCGCAGGCGAAGTCGCGTCCAGTGGCGCCGGGGCAATTGCCACCAGCCTACGCTATGGCAAGCTTCCCGGTAAAAAGTCTGGATGATCCCGATATCGAATTCATACAGCCTCCGGCCGTACTCTATGGCGGACGCCGCGCCGCGGCCTTCGTTGGACCCGCCGGCGAACTTATCGAGTTAATCGAAACCGGCGCGGGTAACAGCACGTGAAGAAGCTCAACCGGCTTTACGCAGGCTGGGCCGTGGGCACCATGGGGGCGTCGCTGCTCCTCAACACTTTCAGTGTCGCCACACTCTTTTTCCTGATCACCGTTCTGCAGATCAACCCGCTGCTAGCGGGCTCCTTGATCATGGTATCCAAACTCTATGACGCCGCCTCAGACCCGATCATGGGATACATCAGTGACCGCACCCGCAGCCGCTGGGGTCGCCGCCGTCCTTACCTCCTGATCGGAGGACTGGTATCGGGCATCTCTTTTGCGGCGCTGTTCGCCGCACCGGTGAGCGACGGATCCATGGAGCACACCGTTATCGTCGCGGCGCTGCTTATATTCCTGTCGACCGGGTACACGATTTTCAACGTTCCCTACCTGGCGATGCCCGCCGAGATGATTGACGACTATCACGAGCGCTCGGTACTCATGTCCTATCGCGTATTTCTTATCGCTCTGGGCACCTTTGCCGGCATCTCCGGAGCACCGGCACTGGTGGGCTACCTGCAAGAGAGCCTTGCCCAGACGCCGTCGACGGCCTACGCCAATATGGGGATGGTCATGGGGGCCCTGATTGCCTTGTTCATGGTGATTTCCTTCTACAGCACCAGGAATGCCCCGGCCACGGAACACATCAAGTCAGGAATCGGCCTGCAAGGACAACTGCTGCTCATCTGGGAAAACCGTCCTTTCCTGCTTTACCTGGGAATCAAGCTCGCCGGGCTGTTCGCGCTGGCTGCGATCATTTCAACGCAGTTTTTCTTCGTGGTTTACGTGCTTGAGCGCTCGGTGAGTGTTGTCGCACTGTTCGGCTTGATGCAGGTGGCGGGCAAACTTATCAGCATACCCACCTGGCTTAAGCTCTCGCGCAGCAAGGGCAAGGCCTGGATTCTGGCCGCCTCTACCCTGCTCTTTATCCCCCTGGCTGCGAGCTGGCTGGTGACCAGCGGCTCGGAACCCCTGTGGGTCTATGCGGCGCGCGGGTTTTTCCTTGGCATCGCCAGTTCCGGGACTCTCCTGGGCACCCAAGCCATGCTGCCGGATATCATGGAGTACGATTACCTGCGAAGCGGCATGCGCCGCGAAGGCGTCTACGCCGGCGTTGCGAGTTTTATCGAGAAGACCGCCTATGCGCTGGCCGGCATTGTGATAGGTGGCTTTCTTGCGGCCATGCATTTCGACAAGGCATTGCCGCCGGGATCGCAGCCCGATTCTGCCGTGTTCGCTATTATTGCCTGCACCGCCCTCGTGCCGATGTGCGCCTACGCGGTGAAACTCAGCCTGCTATGGTTCTACGATTTGAATGAGGAAAAACTGAACATGGCGCGCAACGCAGCAGATGCGAGGGGCGCAGAGGCTGCGACGACCTGACAGAAACTCCACTTTCGAGGATCAACTGTGGCAAGAAATCCAGATCACGCGATGCTGGCGCAGCCGGACCGGGACGAACGTGCGCGGCAGGACTTCATCGGCGCGCTCAAGCGGCGAGTATCGGGCCGGCTTCGCCCGGGCAACCACGCTTTCTATCTCACCGAGGCTGTGCCGGCATTCGCAGCCGAGCACGGCCACGCGCCGGAGAACAGCGAGGAGATCGCCCAGGCCATGCAGCAGAATCCGCACTGGCAGCTCTGGAGCACCCTCAACCATGCCTCCCAGCGCCAGATGTGGACCGCCGTTGCCGACATGCTGGACCGCTGTGAGCAGACACAGGCCTCGACCTACGAAAGACTGACAGAAAGCGAGAGCAAACTCGGGTCACTAGAGCTTGATCCCGGGTTTCCCATACCAGCGCCGATCCGGGACACGGAGATCCACTGTCAGCCAGGTGGTTATGCCCTTGAGCGGGACGATGACGATTTCCGCGCCGGTGCCCTCTATGAATCCGGGGGCATGCTCTATTCCCGGGGTCAGGGCGTAGGCACCGGTGAGAGCAAGGCCGAAATCGTGCTGCGCTTTCTGGCGCAGCGTTACCCCGATTTTAAACCAGACAAAGTACTCGATTGCGCCTGTTCGGCTGGCGCATCATCCACACCCTACGCCGAGGCTTTTCCAGACGCCGACGTCCATGCCATCGATGTGGCGCCCGGTCTGCTGCGCTATGCCCACGCCCGCGCCGAGGCTCTGGGTGTTGCAGTGCACTTCCACCAGCGAAGTGTTACCGACACCGAATTTCCGGACGAGAGCTTCGACCTGGTGGTATCGCACAACGCCATGCACGAAATGTCCCAGGAGACAGCCAGGGCAATGTTCCGAGAAAGCTACCGTCTCCTGAAGCCCGGTGGCATCTGTGTACACCAGGACGTACCACTGCGCTATGCAGAGCTCGATGATTACACCCGCTTCGACCGCAGCTGGGACCGCTACTACAACGGCGAGATTTTCTGGATCGACTACTGCACGCTGGACCTCAGGCAAGCCCTGCTCGACGCCAATTTTCCCGAGAGTGAGTGCTTCCTCGGGTTTATCAATCAATCGGACGCGAGTGTCCGCTGGTACGCGGCCTGCGCGCGCAAACCAACAAGAGGTTCACGATAAAAAATGTCGAGCGACTCACACAGCCAGGGTAAAACCCAATTCGCACCGTCGGAGCCCCTCGCCGAACGCCTGACGCATATGCTGGTCGCGATGGCCACGGAACTCGCGGTTACGCATGAACGCGTGGACACGCTGGAGCGAGCCCTTACCAAGGCAGGCGCTCTGGAGCCTCACAGTCTGGCAAACCCTGACCTCGATGCGGAAGCGGACAAGGCGCGGCGACAGTGGAGAGAAAGCTTTCTCGACAGGATCTTTGAACACCTGCAGGCCGAAATTACCACAGCGCAGAACTGCAACTCACAGGGTGGACCAGAATGAGCACAACAGATCCAGTTCGCGGCTATCAGGTTTCGCGGCGCTATGCCTGGTATGTCGTTCTGCTTCTGACGTTCACACAGGTGGTTTCCTATATTGATCGCTTTCTTCCCAGCCTCCTCATCGAACAGATCAAATCAGACCTAACGCTCACGGATTTTCAGGTCGGATTGCTGATGGGTCCGGCCTTCGGGCTCTTTTATGTATTTGTTGGTCTTCCCATCGGCTGGATGGCGGATCGCTACAGCCGCCGCAAGATTCTCGCCGTAGGAATCGCCATCTGGTGCTCCATGACCGCAGCGGCGGGACTGGCACGTGGTTTTGTACCGCTGTTCGGCGCCCGCCTGGGAGTCGGCCTCGGCGAAGCCGCTGTCGCACCCTGCAGTGTGTCGCTCATCAGTGACTACTTTGAGCGCCCCAAACGACCTCAGGCAATCAGCACATTTATGGCCGGCACATTTATCGGTGCGGGTACGGCATTTCTCATAGGTGGGCCCATCGTCTATGCGATCACCCGCATGCCCCCGATCGAATTACCCCTCATCGGTGAACTGCGGACCTGGCAGCTGGCATTTTTTGTGGTCGGCTTACCGGGACTGCTACTGGCATTAATGATGTTTACCATCCGCGAGCCCATGCGAATGGACCAGGCGAAACGAGACATTGAATCTGGCAGCACCGGCGCCGGAGGCGCCACCATGGGCTCTGCACTCCGCTACATCCGTACGCGCTGGCGTGCTTTCGGCACTCTTTTTGCCGGCTCTGCGGCGGTTGTGACTCTGGGTTCACTCGCCTTCTGGAATGCTGCATTCTTCGAGCGAACCTGGGGGTGGGACGTACGGCAGGTAGGAATCACCACCGGCATTCTTTACTTCACCGGAGGCCCGATCGGGACGGTGCTCGGCATCCGGCTTACCAACTACTGGATCAGAATGGGTCACGCAGATGCGACCATTAGGGCGCTATGGGTGGGCCTGGTGATCGCGGTCCTTGGCTTTAGTACCTTTACCATCATGCCCACGGTAGAGCTGACGATCGCTGCCCTATTTGTCGCCTTCGTCGGTCAGGCAGCGGCCGGCGCAGCCGGTCCGGCGTCACTAACCCTTATCGCGCCGGGGCAAATGAAATCGCAGGGCGTCGCGGTCTACTACTTTTTCATCGGTATTTTTGGCCAATTGCTGGGTACACCACCCGTCGGTCTGATGACCGATCTGTTCGGTGACCCGGCAATGCTCCGCTACGCCATGTCAATCGAAGCCATTGTTGTGGGATTGATTGCGCTTACTCTGGTTGCCCTGGGTCGCCGACACTACCGCGCGGCGGCCATTGAACTCGACGACATGATTGACGAGCCACGAATGCTGTAGAAGTACTAACAAACATTTAGCGACATGGATGAGAGCGTGAAAGAAGAAATCAAACGAATACCCCTGTCTGTCGACATCGTGTCCGATGTTGTCTGCCCCTGGTGCATCGTTGGCTACAAGCAGTTTGAAAAAGCGCTTGCCACTAAGCC
>JBLIIW010000072.1:0-16929 GCA_047635315.1 Halieaceae bacterium
GCGAGTTTTGTTGCGCAGTGGAAGGATCACTACAGGAGTGATGATACCGAAGTGTCCTGCGGTTGGTATCTCGCCGATTTGACCGACGGGCAGTGGATTATTACTGCTTATGCCGACACGCAGTGCAACTGATTCCCTGACTAGCTAACG
Source organism: Halieaceae bacterium (assembly GCA_047635315.1). GTDB lineage: Bacteria > Pseudomonadota > Gammaproteobacteria > Pseudomonadales > Halieaceae > Congregibacter. The sequence goes on from JBLIIW010000072.1 coordinate 151, forward strand.
GCTGGCGCTTAGGACTCAGCCGAAGACGCCTGCCTTAGATACCGCCAAACACCCAGCATCGCCAGCCCTTCCGCCGTGATCCCGAGCTTCCCCGTCCTTCGCGCCGCTTCGACCATCCACTGGCGCTGGTCACACCGGGGCAGGGTGTACTACGCCTGTCTAATGGCGCATATCTGATGAACCACGGGGATAGGCACCATTAGGGCCCCCGACTTTCACTGAGTTCCACGGGGAAGGTGGTTTACACCCTGAAAACGCCCTACCGGGATGGGACGACACAGGTGGCCTTTGAGCCGGTGGATTTCGTTGCCCGTCTGGAGGCACTGGTGTCGAAGCCGAGGGTCAACCTCACTCGCTAGCATGACGTTCTCGCTCCAAACCATCGCTGGCGCGGACTTGTCACACCAGCCAGGCGCGGGAAAGGCATCAAGTTTATTTCCCATGCAGAAGTCCGCACACCCGCCGAGCGTCATGCAGCCATGCGCTGGGCCCAGCGCCTGAAACGTGTGTTCAGTATCGACCTCGAGGTATGTAGCCGCTGTGGTGGTTCTGTCAGGGTCATCGCCAGCATTGAGGACCAGGACGTCATTGATCAAATACTGACTCACCTGCCCCAGAAAGAACAGGAAACACCGCCTCGGCCTTTGCTGGCGCCACCGACAAGAGCACCACCTGACACATGGCCTCTTTTCGCTGGGAAGGAATCCAGACCAACAGCACTCCGCTAGCAAGAAAGCCAGGGAAAACGCATGGCAGGAGCGGTTGTGCGCGCTCGTTCAGGATTGACCGGATAAGAATGGCAAGCCCAACGCCGCGAGCAGGATTTTCGGGTCAATAGATGGAAACTTCGACAGCTCTGCAGGTCCAGTCAACACAATCCATCTCGCTGTTTCGGGCAGCACCGGGCAAACGAACCATCACCAGAAATGGGATCAACAGCCCCGTGGTGGAATGCGAAAACACCGTCGTCGAACATGCCAGCCCCATCGGTCCGAGCTTTATTCAGGGTAATCGCGTGTGGGTCTATGGCGACGACAGCACCACGCTGCGAAGCGATGACGAGGAACGCGGCCTTATCTTCGGCGTCAACGACTGGAGTACCTAAAGCGGTGCGTTGTCGGATGTGGCGGACCCGTCCAACGGCAACCCGTTAGCAGAATGGTATTTCAATGACATCCTGACCTGGTCGCCCTGGCTCAAGATGCCGGGCCATCCTGGTGGTATGATCTCGCGCGGGTCCGGCGCGAAGGTGCGGTCCTTTGATGAGATGCCGGCCGACATACTGGCGCTCGTGAAACGTATGCACCCGGACATCTATGCGGACCCTCGTGCGGCCTTAGGCCACGTCTAGGAAGAATGGATGTCCGGGGCCAGTTACCTAATCACCAGGCAAGAGAGCGCCATAATGAATCCAGAGAAGAGCGAGAAAAGAGTCCTGTCGCGTCGCAGCGTGATGGCCGCGGGAATGGTAGGGATGGCCGGCGCACTGCTCACTCGCGGTCCCGTCGCTGCCGCAGACACTGACATGTTCAATGCGAATGATCCCGCCAGTGTCCTGAGGGCGGTGACGCGCATGCGCTACAGCGAAGATGGTCGGCTAACAATGGGCTGGTTGAAGGCGCGGCGCTTCGGTGTGGTGGATGCGGAAATCACGCCGTTGTTCGGCATGGTCACTGGGACCTTCGGAAGACATCGAGTAATGAGCGACGGCTCCGTAGAGAACGTCAGCTTTGAACTCGCCTTCTATACCGATCTGGAGTCCGGCGAAGTTCTGGACACAATCAAGATTCCTTACACTAACAAGACGGTGAAAGTCCCCCGGCTATTGCTTGGTCCCAGCAAGAGCAGGACTCTACCGGTGTTCTATGATCTTAAGACGTGGAGCGCACCGTCGGAAGTGGACGCCGCCTCCACGGCGGCCATGCGGCCCGCGGGCTCGTCGCGAGTTGAAGAGTGGCTGGGTCCCGTAACCGTCAAGAATGACGATATCTGGATTGTTCAGGCCTCAAGTGCCATCCGAATACCGACAGACCCAACAGCGCGTAAAGTGGTTTATAGCGAAGCCCTGTCCAACACTGCCAAGTACGCAGACCTGCTCAATACAAACCTGCCGAGCATTCAGTCAAAGCTCGGCTATACGGGTATCTCCAGTTGGAGGCCGTGGATGGAAATGGGCGATCACCCTGGACACACCACCTCATCGGGTTTTGGTGATAGGGCCTTCCAATTAGATGACCTACCGGACGACTATCGGGCGATGGCAGAGCGCTACTACCCGGAAGCGCTGGCGAACCCCGGCGCAATCCTGGACCGTGCCTGACCAAAGTAATGGGGCACTTGGTCGATGCCAACAGCTGCGCATTCACGTCTCTCAAGATGTTATCTGAGTTCATTATCGTCGTTCTCCTCAACCATCCGAGGAGCGACGTCCGCAAAAGGCTCGGTCATCGGCTGCTTCTCTGCGCAATCACCCTGCCTGGCAACCCTTTCTCCGTAGATCTTCGCCAACGGAGCGGCGCTGACGCCGTGTAAAAGTGCGCTAACCCAGACCGCGTTGATTGCAATCGCCAATATCGTTTCCGCATACTCACCGCCAGTCTGCGGCAGTATCAGCAGCGCAAACAGTGCGGTCGCAAAGCCTCGCGGGCCAAACCAATCAAAGACCAGCCATGTCGCTGGAGCTGCGTCAGTTCCAATCAGAGATATCCAGATCGCAAGGGGTCGGACCAAGAGCAGGCTGGTAAGAATTATGCGCAGAATCGTAGGTATCAGTTGTGCAATCGCATCTGGGAGAAGCGCGACTCCGAGCAGAAAAAATGCGGTCCACCTCAGTAGCTAGCCTTCGCTCTCTGCGAATTCGAAGAGGAATTTGCAACCTCCTTTGACAATATTCCCCAGCGTTAGTCCGGCAACAGATGTCGCGATAAAACCGTTGCCACCGATTTCTGACGCGAACAGGTATGCGATGCCTGCCAATGCCAAAGCGTTGCAATTTAGTAGTGAGGTGTTGACTGCCTTATTATCTGATCCAGTGGCCTGTGCTCGTTGTAGACCCTCCTGACTGCACAAACTTATAATATTCAGTCACAAGCGCTAACCGGCCCTTAATGTCGCCAGTTTTGACTTGTAAGTAAGCAGTACAGCTCATTTCTGTGCCATCATCATTTTCAGTCATACACCCCATTTCCGAACTGCTGGTCTTGTTACCGCTTTCGCTCACGTGATCGCAGTTAACATATCGATCGAAATGTGAACTGCCGGGCTGATCCATACTGATACAAGAGAAATTAACCTTTACTTTATAACTGTCCGACTCAGTAATTTGAGCCATCCCGGCCACGAAGGAATACTGAAAATATGACCTTTTATTTCAACGCCTTGAACGACTTTTGCGTTTCCAAACCTTGCAGTGTCTGTGTAATATCTTAAACCCTCCGTACTCGCTGCAAAAGCCATTACCATGCCGGCGAGAGAGCTAATCCCGATCATCAATATTTTTATTTTTTCTCTCTAAATTGTTAAGTTACAAGCAGAAGAAAGTTGCTTCGAACGACTGCTTTGAGTATGTTTCTGCCTGATTGAAAAGTAAAATCCGATGGCAGTTCATTGCCCATTTCAGCCGTTCACTTAAACACTACAGTTATGGGGATAACCTGATAATTCGATGCTCAGTGAGCATTGAAAAAGCCCTCATCTGTTTAGGCAACGCCTTGCAGTCTCGGATTAGTGATTTCCAATATAGAAAAGATATTGGATTGTTCAGTAACTTCGGAAGATTTTATGCCAGGCTGGTGTGCGGTGTTAGAACGAATTAGCCGCACTTGGAGAGTAAGTTAACCCGCATCCCCGATCTAGATGCGTTCTCCAGAGCTCAAAAATGCGTCAGGCAACTAGAGCTTATATAAAATTGTATCAATCCGACTGATCCATTTGCTGATCAGCTCGCGAAAGCAAGATGAAAACTACTGACAGCAGGGCAAAAACGGAGCCCATGCCAATCGCCACGCTCCAGCCTAGCTTAACGGCGACGGCTGATAACAAAATGGCATTCACAAATCCCATAAAGTTTGCACCGGTGTTGAACAAACCGTAAACCGAACCGGCATGGCGGCCGCCGATAGCTGCGCCATTGGCGCCAAATGCACCTTCGGTAAACTGATTGAAAAAGAAGCAGGCGCCGAGCATGCCTGCAGCCACGTAAGCATTGGGGTGCAATGCAACACCCATTAACAACAAGGCTGAAATGCTGCAGCCAATCACGATGGGCCAGCGGCAGCCCCAGCGCACGCCGATCCGCTTGCAAAGATAATCACCAGCCCAGCCACCCGAAAATGCGCCAGCAGCACCTGCCACCCACTGGGCAGAAGTTAGAAAGCCTGCTTCCTGTGCACCCATGCCACGCACGGTCACCATGTAGTAATAGCCCCAGGTGAACACCACATAAAATACGAAGTTCATGGATGAGTAGCTGAGCGTTACCATCAGCGCATCACGATTCTTTAAGACACGCCGCCAGGCAACCTCACAGTCCGAGTCGTTTTCCACAGGCACAACCGGAGCCGTTAGCAAGGCAATTTCTGCTGCGTTCACCGATGGGTGTTGCTCCGGCCGATCACGCGCATACCACCACCAAAGGGCAGAAGCTGCTAAAGCGAACGGAGTAAGAACGAGAAATCCGCTACGCCAACCATATTGGCCAATTAACCAGGGCAAAGCCGAGGCCGTTACGGCCAGGCCGACTGTTAACGCGGCACTGGTCAAACCATTTGGGAGGGCCCATCCACCAGCAGGAAACCAACGTCCGATGGCCGAAACGATAATGGGGAAAACCGGGGCATGCGCTGCACCCACAAGAAATTGGATGGTAAGCAAAAACCCAATCACGAGGTATACGGGAGCTACATCGCGGGCAGGTGTAAGGCTGCTAATGGCAATTAATAGGCCCCAGACAACGGTAATCGAAGCCAGCGTAAACCTCGGCCCTTTACGATCCCCCCAACATCCACCCGGGAACTGGAACAAAGCATAACCCAGTGGAAATGCAGCCATGATCCAGCCCCACTGAATCTCAGTGAGTTGCAAGTCTTCGATCATGGCAGGACCTGCAATCGACAAATTGCCACGCAACATGTAAGAAACAAAACTGACAAACATCAGGATGACGAGTATGCGCCAGCGGACGTTGCTAGGATGCGAAGCCAAAACAGTCATGGCGAAACCCTATAGTTATTATTGCCTAACATCATGTAGTAAACAGCCTGTGGGAAACAGGGGACAGACCACGGTTTAGCCTTTACCACTTATGCTTACCTTGCTCATACGACCTGCTCGACCGGGCGTTACTGGGCCGTCTAGGACCAGGCCCACCCGCCGCGTGCGGCGGTCCCGGTGAATAACATCATTTGTATTAGTGGTGTGGAATTCATTTCGGCATTCGCGTGCATCAATGTACCAATGATCTTCGGGTATAAAAGGGCTCGAAGTCGACTTCGATTCACGGTTTACGAAACCGTGGTCTGTCCCCATTTCCCGCATCGCACGATGGCTCGTGCAGCCCCGGCGCATCCGTCGCTATTCCTCTAAAGGGAGATGAATTTCTGCTTGCTAGTGCTTTCGGCGACCGTTTGTGCGCCAGGTCGGTTGCCGGTGGAGTAGTGACTTGTGACAAACTCAGGCCCGGTCTATAACGCTCAGGTTAACGCGTCTAGCACGGACCATAAGCACGTGGCAGCGGTTCCCATCCAGGATTTTTAGGTAATGCTTGTGTCGATTTCAAAGCTTCGATCTTCTGCGACTGGAGAATTCTCAACTTGTTCCTGGATTTTATTCCGCGCTCCGGCTGCGTTGGCTGGCAGAGCTGGAAGCCCCGATCATGGCGGGAAGACGCCTGGCTCGCGGGAAGTTTAGCGACCTGGGCGGGAGACGCGCCATCGACGCGTGAAAAGGCGGACAGCTAGCTGCTGAGTCATGCGACAATTGGCGCTCGCTGCAGTGACCCCAACACAGGAGGATTTACCGTCGATCACTCACCAGTTAAAGGGCGGCTGTCGCTGCTCCTCGCGGCGACGTGCCTGCTTATCTCCAGCACTGGAAGCGCCCAGACAGCGGTGCCGGTTGAGGTGGTCAGCGTGCAGACGCAGCCTATCTTTAGCGCGGTGCCGATGACCGGTACGGTTACATCGCCCCGTAATGCCCGCCTGTCCCCAGCCACGAGTGGGCAGGTGTATCAGCTGCACGTGGATGCGGGATCGGTCGTCACCCGCGGTACGGTGCTGCTTGAACTTGACCCCGAACTTACCGAGCTACAACTTCGAGCAGACGAAGCACTGCTGGCACAGAGCCGCAGCGCATTCCAGGACGCCCAACGACGCCTCCGTGAAGCCCGTGAGCTGATACCGCAGGCAAGTATTGCCGAGAGCACTGTTCGCGACCTCGAGGCCGAGGTTGTCCTGGATGAAGCTGCGCTGGAGCAAGCTAACGCCGCCACTGCTTTCAGACGCGCAGTGCTTGAGCGACATCGGGTTACTGCGCCTTTTGATGGTGTCGTGAGCGCCAAGCTTACGGAGCTTGGTGAATGGGTCACGCCGGGAACGCCGGTGCTAGGCCTGGTGGCCACTGAGGGTTTGCGCCTTGATTTTACCGTTGCGGATGATTTCATCTCCGACATTCTTCCCGGCGCCACAATCAACTATTGGCTCAGCACGCGTTCCGCCGATCGCTATGAAGCCACTGTAGATACCATCGTTCCGGTATCGGATACCAACGCACGTACCTTTTTGCTGCGCGCTATGCCTGGATCCAATCATTCGCAACTGCGCCCGGGAATGTCCGTGACTGCAACGCTGCGCGTGCCCGCGGGCCGCGATGGGGTCGTGGTGCCGCGCGACGCGCTGCTACGCAGTACCGACGGCCGCACGGTTATCTGGACGGTCAGTTCTGAAGGGGAGGGTTTTATTGCCAGGGAGCGGCGGGTCCAAACTGGATTGCAGACTGACGGCATGATCGAAGTTGTCAGTGGCGTAGGGGCAGGGAATCGCATTGTCGTCCGCGGCAATGAGGCTCTTCGTGAAGGTCAGAGCGTCGAGATTCGCGTTCGCAGCGACGCTGCGACAGCAACTGATTCGCCCGATGTTTGAACGCATTATTGAGCGCGGTACGCTGCTGTCGGTCGCGGTCCTGATTTTCTGCATTTTGGGCATCGTTGCCGCTCTGCGAATACCCGTGCAGATGATCCCCGATTTGGATGTGCGGGTCATCAGCGTGCGCACGGCCTGGCCCGGCGCCACACCGCAGGACGTCGAAAAAGAAATCCTTATCGAGCAGGAAGAGTACCTGCGCAACCTTCCCGGTATCGTGCGCATTATCGCCACAGCTAGCACCGGCAGCGCTGATATCGAACTCGAGTTTCCCTTCGGTACGGATATCACCGAGATGCTGATTCGCGTTAACAATGCGCTAAGTCAGGTGCCCTCCTACCCTGAGGCCGTCGACGAACCGCGCATCTACGCCAATTCATACTCCAGTAATGCGTTCATGTATTTCGGCATTTGGCCGCTGCCCGGTAATCCTCGAGAGGTCGACATGGACCTTATTCGAGATTTCGTGGAGGATAACGTTAAGCCTCGTCTGTCCCGTATTAGCGGCATTTCCGAGGCCCTCATCCGGGGTGGTGCGGAGCGACAGGTACAGATCCTTGTCGACCCGGTTCGCCTGGCCCAGCGCCGCCTTAGTCTGCAGGACGTGCGCGCGGCGATACGCAGCCGTAATACCGACAGGTCCGGCGGCGACATCGAATCGGGCAAACGGCAGTATCTGCTGCGCACCGTGGGACGCTTCAGCTCCATTGAACAGCTTGAGCGATTGGTTCTGGCGCGCAGGGATGATGCGGTTATTCGCTTGTCCGACGTCGCCGAAGTGCGGTTGGACCATTTTGAAAAGCGCGATATTTCCTCCTACAACGGTGTTGTTGGGATAGCGATCTCGCTGAGTAGGCAAAGTGGGTCGAACGTGGTCGATATCAAGCGCGATGTTCTCAATGAGATTCCGCGCATCAACGCAGAGGTGCTCGGACCTTTGGGTCTGCACATGGGCCTCTTCTCTGACGATGTGCGCTATGTAGAGGACTCCATCGACAACGTCTGGCGCAACCTGATTTTAGGCGCGCTGCTGGCAACGGCGGTGATGTTTTTATTCTTGCGCTCGATGCGCGCTACATTCCTGGGCGTCCTAGGCATCCCTATCTGCATCATCATGGCATTTCTGGGCCTGCTTCTCGCCGGGCGCACCATTAATGTCATTTCACTGGCGGGAATTGCCTTCGCTATTGGCATGACGCTGGACAATAGTATTGTCGTTCTCGAGAGCATTGCGCTGGAGCGTCGCCGTGGGGCAGATCGCCTGCGAGCTGCTGCCGATGGCGTACGCAGTGTTTGGCCGGCTGTTTTTGCGTCGACTATGACAACCATACTGGTATTCATACCGGTCGTGTTTGTGGAGCAGGAAGCAGGGCAGCTCTACTCTGACGTTGCCATTGCCATCTCTTTTGCGATTCTCGCGTCCATGCTTGTCGCCATCACTGTGCTGCCCACAGCTGCCGCGCACCTGGGAGAGGACACGCCACCGCGAGCGATTGAGGGCGCTGGGAATGACGGCCTGCGCGGCCTGACGCTGCGCTTTGTCTCCGGGGTGTTGAGCAGCCCCGCTCGCCGTTTTAGCTGTATCGGCGTCACTGTTTTGGCCAGTCTTGCCGCCATCGTGTTTCTCACACCGGCGGCGGAATACCTGCCCGAGGGTGAAGAGCCCAAGGTGTTTGCGCGCATGAGCGCGCCTCCGGGCTATAACCTGGCAGCGATGGAAGTCATTGGCAAAGACGTCGAAGCTTATTTTTTGCCGCATGTAGAGGCAGATCCCACTCGTTTCCAGCGCGGAGAGACCGCGGTGCCCGCGCTGAATTACTTCAGTCTGAATGTCTCGGCTGGTGGGCTGTTCGGTATCGTGGAGCCAGTGGATCCCGGGGATATTCAGGCGCTCATGGAAGTACTCACGACGAAGTATCGTGAGTATCCGGGCATGCGGGCTTTCGCCGCGCGCGGATCCATTATCAGTAGCAATGACGGTGGCACGCGCAGTATCAACCTGGATGTTGCCGGATCGAGCCTCAACGAGATTTATCGCGTGGCCCGCGCTGTGCGTCTCCGAGCGGAGGAGATATTCGACAATCCAAGGATTCAGAGCCAGCCCTCGTCACTCACGCTGTCCCAGCCGCTGGTGGAGCTTCGCCCGAATTGGGATCGTGCGGCGGAACTCGGGCTTACCGCCGATAGTTTGGGCTTTACCGTCGCTGCGCTCACCGACGGCAGCTATGTCGACGAGTTCTTCCAGAACGACAACAAGATCGACATTTATCTCTACAGCAACGTTGGGCCTGATGCTGCTTTGGAGGATTTGGGTGCATTGCCGGTATACACGCCGTCCGGAGCAGTACTACCTCTGCAATCGTTGGTGTCGATCGAGGAAACCGTAAACACCAGCACGCTGCGACGGGTTAACGGCCGGCGCACGGTAACGGTAAACGTCATACCGCCCGCCAATGTTCCTCTGGAGGCCGGTGTGGAGCGCGTCCGCCGCGAGTTAGTCCCTTATCTGCGTGATAGCGGGCAGGTGCCAATGGGTGTGGATATCGATATATCGGGCGCTGCCGATCAGCTGGACGCAACGCGCGAGGCGCTCTTTGGCAACTACGCCGTGGCGATACTGATTATCTACCTCCTCATGGTGGCCATCTTCACGCACTGGGGATATCCGCTGCTCATCATGACCTCCATCCCGTTGGGAATTGCCGGCGGGATTGTCGGGCTAGCGCTGATCAACGTGGTAGGGGCTGTGCTGCCGGTGTTTGGGCTGACGGGCTTTGTACAGCCGTTCGATATGATTTCCATGCTCGGCTTTCTGATTCTCATGGGTACGGTCGTGAACAACCCGATTTTAGTGGTGCATCGCGCCGTGGAAAATATGAAGGTGGCGGGTACGCATGCCGTTGCCGCGGTTCAGGAAGCGGTGGAAGCACGGCTGCGGCCCATCGCGATGTCCACGATCACTACGCTGTGCGGCCTCGCGCCGCTGGTGTTGATACCCGGTGCGGGCACTGAGCTCTACCGTGGTGTGGGTGCCATTGTCATGTTTGGGATCCTCGGTGCGGCCTTGGTGACATTGACGATGCTACCGGCTCTGCTGGTGACTGTGCTTGAGTGGGGCGAGCGGCGCAGCTCGGGCCCTTCCAAGGTCTAGCAGCCTGTTGAAAAATGCACGGGAAACAGGGGGCAGACCACGGTTTATCCTCTACCACTCATGCTTGCCTTGCCCATAGGACCTGCTCGACCGGGCGTTACCCGGCCGTCTAGGACCAGGCCCACCCACCGCATGCGGCGGTCATGGTGAACAACATCATTTGTATTGGTGGTGCGGAATTCATTTCGGCATTCGCGTGCATCAATGTACCAATGATCTTCGGGTATAAGAGGGCTCGACGTCGGGTTCGATTCACGATTTACGAAATCGTGGTCTGTCCCCATTTTCCTCTCCCATTTTCCTCTCTTCAATGGCAGGGGCGGAATCAATATTCCGCTTATCGACGATAAACTTAGCCTGAATAGAAACTTCAACAGCACCGAGTATCAGGAGGACGATCCAATCGGGTTGTTTAAGGCAGGCGACCAGATCAAGAACACGCCAGGATGGTCCACGTCAGCGTCGCTCGACGACACGGCCTCGTTGGGTGGGGATTGGTCGGGCGTGTTCAGAACCTCGGCGGAATGGGTCGGGGAGCGCAGAACCCGAGGATACGCCGGTACAGCCCTGGGCACGGAGCTCGAAGGCGACTCCAGTTTGCGCGTCAATATGCGCCGGGGCGTCGAAAACGATTGCTGGGGTGTATTCTTCTTTACCGAGAATTTCCTGAATGAGGATACGCACGTGATTCCTGACCAGAGAGAGTTTTCTGCTGGAATCTGTTACTCCCGCTATCGTCCGCGCGAGCTTACATCGAGTGCTTCCAACATCAGCGGCTAGTTCGTAAACTGCTGCCGACACCGGAATAGGATCTAAGCCATGATCGCCGCGCACCGGCACCCGCGCTCGCACCGCAGGAACAATCTGCATTGCGTCCATCCCGAAATAGCACAACATGCCCGCTAGAGTCGGGCGCCTTAAGTCCAGCCAGCGCCTGGCGGTCTACGTCACCGCGAGCGGCCTAATGCTCAGTGGTGCAGTGTGGCTCTACTTCTATTACTTCGTGCGTGTTGTCGATCAGTTCGGCTTTGAGAATCCGCACCCGCTGCAGGGAACGCTGATGATTGCCCATGCGATGTTTGCGCTTCCCGCTCTGTGGATTTACGGGTTCCTTTGGCAGATACACGTGAAGCCGGGATGGAAGGCGCGCACGCGGCGGTGGTCAGGCGGCAGCACATGGTCCCTCGTACTGTGGATGAGTCTGAGCGGTTATGCGCTGTACTACATCGGCAGTGATTCTCTGCGCAGTTGGGTATCTATCGCGCACTGGGTCGCTGGGCTGGGGGCGCTGGTCGTGTTCCTCGTGCATATGCGCAGTGTCATGAATGACGACGAGGCCTAGTCGCCGTACTGATGTTCCGGTTCGGTAGAGCAGCAGAGGCCGCTTCCGCCCTACGGACACGTATGTGCATTGCGCTTTAACTGTCTGAGCCAGTGGTCTACAGTGTGCCTGATGTCTTCCGCACAGAGGAACATACGCATGGCAAACGGCAATAAAACCGGCGAGCGAGAAACCTATGTGAGCCCGCCCGTACCCTACGATTTTGGGGCGCAGGAACCCCTTGGCAATCCCGCGCTGGATAACGTGATGACCTGCCTGATCGCGATGGGTGCGGAAATGTGGGCAACGCGTCGTCGCCTCAGCGCACTGGAGGCCGTGCTGGAGGAAAATGGCATACCGGCCAGCGCTGTTTCCTCCTATGTTCCCAGCGACGAGCAGGAAGCGGAGTGGAACGCCGAGCGTGACCGCTTCATCCAGATGGCGCTTGCGCCCTTGGGTGACTCCGCTTTTCGCAAGATGTCATCAACCGAAAACGACTTTACCGATTTCTAGGGCGGAGGTAGCCAAGCATGATGGACAGACGAGAACTGCTGAACCTGGCCGCTATCGGCACGGCCGCTGCCACCGGGGCCACTGCCTTACTGCGCGCCACAGAAGCGCTTGCCATGACGGACGATCAGATTCTTGCAGACGTGCTCCATGCGCCACGCGGTACTGATGGGCGGCATGTGCGCCTTGGTTCTTTCGATGTAGAGAGTCGTCAGGAATTCACCAAGGGATTCCGGGCCATGCATGGCCAGCGCATTCGCAGCGCCGCCAACGAAGCCCTGGATAGACTGCTGGAACGCGAGGGTATCGATCCAACGCAGAAAATTGATGTGCCCACGATGTTGAAGCTTATTGATCTCCAGCCGGCCATTAACATTTCCTCGCACGCCTGGGTCGCCAATCAGCGCGTCACGTGGAAGAACCTGCAGGACTATTTTCACGCCAATGAAGACGCCTTCCTCTCCGAGATGGAAGCGACTGACCGCGGTGGCCCCGGCACCCTGGAACTCAAACCGCGCATGCGCCTGCCGGAGCATGTTTGCCATCAGATACATATCCAGCCCGGTGGTTACGTGGGTGACCCCTTTGCGGGGCATATGTATCACTACGGGACGAACAGCTTTTATCTTGGCGGTCGCGGACATAATGACCAGGATCAGATTCACCGGGAAGCCGCGAGCAAAATTCCGGTGCCGGCCGATGGCAAGGTGCGGCGCATCCTCGATTACGGCTGTGGCATGGGCCAGTTTTCTCTGGCCCTGAAAGAGCGTTTCCCCGATGCCGAAGTCTGGGGCCTTGATATCGGGGGACCAATGATTCGCTACGGCCACATGCGCGCTGCCCACCTCAATTACGATGTGAACTATGTGCAGCGCCTCGCTGAGGACAACGGTTTCCCGGACGGCTATTTCGACATTATTACCAGCTTCATCGCCCATCACGAGATGCCCGCCGATGTGACCCGGCAGGTCATCGCCGAGGCCCAACGCAGTTCCCGCCCGGGTGCCGTCTACTATCCCGTCGACTTCATCAGCGGTGGCAGCAAGATGATTCCCCGTTACATGTTTGGCCGCTGGTGGGATCACCGCTGGAACAACGAGCGCTGGTCCTTTGAATACCACGCTCTGGATTTCGCCGCTGAGATTGAGGCCCGTGGATTCACCAAGGCCGCTGATCCCAAGACGGTGATACGCGGCTTCGGGGTTCGCCACTACCTTCGCGCGTAGGGCGCAAGCAAACTGTGCGCCCGCTGCGCCCACTGCGCCCGCTGAGCCAGGTAAGCTGAATGCGCTTTCGCTTTTTCCTGGTGCCTGTGATCGCGGCTGCGGTTACTGCCGGGGTAAGCGCGGATCAGCTACAGACCCTTGATGACGCCATCGCGCGCATCTATCCCAATGAAGCGCTGACGCCCGCCGACTTCAAGCTCGAGGCACGCGATTACGCGCGGCTGAAGTACGAGTATCAGGTGCCATCCATCCGGCCGCAGGTAAAGGCCTGGCGCACCGAAGCTGGGGACTGGCTGTTTCTGGACCAGGTATATGGGCTCAGTGACATTGTGACTTACGTGCTCGGGGTCGACCCCGAAGGTCGCATCACGGGGTTGGAGGTACTTACCTGCGCAGAAGGCTACTGCGACAGCCTGTTCACGGCCGAATGGCGCGGCCAGATGGCTACTGCGTCGCACGGGCGCTGGATGCCGGGGGATGTGGTGCCCATCGTCTCTGGCGCAACCCTGTCTACGACCCACATCGCCGAGGGCGTCAAGAAACTGCTGGCTATTCATGCTCGCCACCTGCCCAGATAGTTCACAGGCAATATCCCGCCCTGGGTCTCGTTCACGCGGATGGATTGAGCTGCATCTCGGTACGCGGGTGCAGATTTCCTGTGCAGCGTCCAATAGCCCTGAGGTGGAAGACACCATCGCCGCTGCGTTTGCTGAAGTCGGTCGGATTCACCAGCTCATGAGCTTTCACGATCAGGACAGCGACGTCACACGGCTGAATCGCCACGGGGTCCGAAGCGCGGTGGAGGTCGATCCTCGGACCGTCGCGGTGCTCAGGGCTGCAGTAGCAATGTCCCGGGCTACGGATGGTCTCTTCGATGTGACGGTCGCAGCGGAACTCGTGCGCACAGGCTTTCTGCCGCAGACGCCCGGTGCTGCTGTGCCGGACGCGGCCGCAAGCTGGCGCGACATCGAAATTGAGTCCGACACCACGGTGCGCTTCCACCGCTCGCTGCAAATTGACCTCGGAGGCATCGCCAAGGGCTACGCCGTTGACCGCGCGTTCGCCGTCTGTGAGGCCGCCGGCCTAGTCGGCTGCGTGATCAACGCCGGCGGCGATATTCGCGTGGGGCAGGGCGCCCCACATCTCGTCGCTCTGGACGTGCCTTGGCATGGAAGCGGGCAGAAGCCACACGTGGAGTTGGAAGGCGGAAGTATCGCTAGCAGCTGCTGCGAGCTGCCGGAGCGAGGTGAGAGCAACGTCGCTGTCGTGCATATCAACGGTGTGACTCGCCGCCCTGCTGCTGCGCGGCGCTTTGTTGCCGTACTCGCTAAGGACTGTATGACCGCCGATGCGCTGACCAAGAGCGTTTTGCTGCGAGGCGAGTATGCAGCGCCTTTGCTGGCGCCGAGAGGAGCGAGTGCACTGATCCACGAACCAGACAACAGTTGGTTGCAGATACCGGCGCCCGGTAGCGCGCTCAGCGGTCTGCCCCACGCTGCCTCAACCAGATAACATAGGGAAACATCATGAGCGAGAAACTGTCACGGCGCCGCGTCCTATCACTGATCGGCGCTACCGCGAGCCTGAGCGCACTGGGTGTGCAGCTAAAGGCAGAGACGCCAAGACACTGGGATCTACTGGTTGTTGGAGGCGGCAACGCCGGTATGCCCGCGGCTATTTTTGCCGCTGAGCGGGGGGCGCGCGTGCTGATTGTTGAGGCTGCACCTCAGCTTGGCGGTACCCTGTGGCTGTCGTCTGGGCAGATGAGTGCCGCCGGTACGAAGCTCCAGGCCGCCAAGGGCATCGAGGATTCGCCGCAGTCGCACTACGACGACATCATGCGCATCAGCAAAGGTACCGCTGACCCGGTCATCGCAAAGCTCGCCGTCTTTAACGCCGCGGCAACCTTCGATTGGCTGATGGACCACGGCTTCGATGTGCATGAAGATCATCCCCTAACCGGAACTACCCACGAGCCTTACAGTCACGCTCGCTACGTGTGGGGCAAGGATTTTGGGCGCTCTATCCTGCGCGTTCTCAATGAGCAGATTCAGCCGCATATCGATGCAGGGCGCATTACAGTTCTTACAAATACCGAGGTAAGCGAACTGGTGCTGGGGGCTGACGACGCCGTAACCGGTGTCATAACAAGAAACAGCGATGGCTCGCTGGAGGAGCACGCCGCGACCAATACGCTCCTTAGCTGCGGCGGCTATGCCTCGAATGCGGCAATGTTTGAGCAGCTCGAGGGCGCCCCGGACTACGCGGATGTCTCCTACCCGGCCAGCCAGGGCGCTGGTATTACGCTTGCGCTGGCCGCCGGTGGTTACGTGCGCGGCGGTGAGCATCATCTGCCGCTCTTTGGCGGCATCCTTGCTGACGATGAGTATCCGGCGCGTATGGTGGGATCTGCGCGCACCTGGCCGCCGGAGCGCCCGCCCTGGGAAATCTATGTCAATGAGCGTGGTGAGCGCTTTATGCAGGAGGATGTGGCGAGCCACGATCAGCACGAACACGCGATCCTGGAGCAGCCTAAAGAGCGCTGCTGGGTGGTGTTCGATGAGCAGATTTTAGAGCGGGCGCCGCAACTCGTGAGCGGTAACTTTGGCAGCGACTGGACGCCGGAGGGCGCGCGCCGCGCTTTTGATAGCGGTACGAACATGTTCTTTAAGGCCGCTTCGCTAGAGGAACTTGCCGCCGCCGCACGGATCGATGCGGAGGGTCTGCTGGCGACGGTTGCCGACTACAATCGCGCGCAGGCCAGCGGCGATGATGCCTTTGGACGCGAGCACATGCCCCTGCCGATTGCCGAGGCACCCTTTTATGCGATTCAATTGCAGGGCTGGTTGCTTGCGACGTTTGCGGGCGTGGCGGTAGACGGGCAGCTTCGCGTTGTGCGCAGGGATGGCAGCCCGGTGCGTAACCTGTACGCGGCGGGGGAGTTGCTGGGTGGTGGTGCCCTTATGGGTCGCTCGTATTGCGGCGGTATGTTCGTCACGCCGGCACTGACCTTTGGTCGTCTCCTGGGTCAGGACATTCTCGAGTTCGCCTGAATTTCGCGCAGACTGCGCTTCAGCCCTTTACAAACGCGGCTACAACGTCGGCCCAGGCTTCCGGGAGCTGATCAACGATATCAACACCGCCGCCGTCCAGCTCCTCAAAAGCAAAGTCTGGCCGCATCCGGGCTGCGAGCCTGGCGTCTTCATTAATCGAATCACCGCTGTTGGTCAGGATCAGCGTATCGTGTTTGAGCTTGCTGATGGCTGCGCCGTGGTCGTAAATGAACGCAGCGTGGTGGCCAACCCAAAAGGGCGAGTAACCCTGGAACTTCTCGACGGCGTAGCGAGTGATGGTCTTGGGGTCCGCGCCCTCACCGTACATACGATTGCGCGTGGCAAAGGACGCCTGCAGGTGACTGCCGTCGGTCTGGTAGAC
>JBLIIW010000073.1:0-16757 GCA_047635315.1 Halieaceae bacterium
TCGGCAATGTGGGTGGCGAGGTCCGCGCTGATGAACGCGATCGCAGTGCCGGATTCCAGGTCGCCTTCCTGACGCAGGGAAACCGGGACCATGGATTTCAGGGACTGGGCGGGCAGTTCCGAGTGATTCTGCAGGTATTTGCGCAGGGCACCGGCGCATATGGCTAGCACCGCGTCGTGCATTCCCTGGCGGGCATCGAGTACCGCCTTATCAACCGGATCATTCTCCCGACCGACGGCCGCCTTAACCTCTCAGTCCGGGTATTAAATTGGATGAAAATGAATGCGTAAATAGATGGTGGCGTGTACACAGGCACCTTGACCATTACACCGGAAGTGCTGAATCTTATCGCCGCGACCGATGAACTCAAGGGCGCGTGGAATAACAGTTGCAGCGGCCAGTCGCTACAGAAACCCAGGACGGTTCGATATCGACTGGCCAGTATCCTCTTACTCTGGTGCGCGCATCAGGCGCGAATCATAAAGATTGGGAGAGGAGCAAGCGGATTTTCCAGACATATGATCAGCCTGCGCTTTCCCGCCGCCTCCACTGAAAAAAGTGTCGAATCCCGTACCAAGCGCTGCATAGGACGGCCAGGGCTGTACGTGATAGTAATCAAACTCGATATCACCAAAGCCTAGAGCCGGCAGGAAGGCCCAACTTGAAGCCTCACCAGGCTCCAATTCCCGCATAGCAGTGGACGCCGCAGCATGCGCTGCAACTGCATCCATCGTAGATACTCCCTCTTCCCCCTTCCCTCTTCCCCCTTCCCGCTTCCCGCTTCCCGCTCACAGCGAGCGAACCAAACCACGCTCTGCTTCGGCCAATCCCCTTCCGGAACGCGAATATCGACCGCGGACGCCAGCGAATAGGAACAGTCCATGACGTCCTCAAACATCGGCCCAACACCCGCATCATCCTTCATCCAGTTGTCGTAGCTATTGCCCATAGCCGCACCATTGGCCCAGCTGCCGATCCAGGCGAAATCCATTTCGGGGTCCTCGGCGCGAAAACGCGGTGTGAGAACCCAGTAGGTATAAGTTAGATCATTGCCTTCCAGCCACTTGTTGAACTCTTTGCCGAGCTGCATCAGATCTTTAGCGTCTTTGCCATCGTTATAAGTACAGGGGAACATTTCCACCGGCGCAAACTGCGGCGCCTCCATATGCGGATCACCCTATACCGGCATAGTCGCCAGACTCAGGACGCCGAGAGTTACCCAGGCACTAGCAAGCAGTGTCTTCATTTTTTATTCCTCTATTCTTGAGAGAACCGCGAGCCCAAATGGCTCCCCTGTAACTTCAGCGTGGACCAGGCACACGTGTGGTTAAAGGGAGTTTCGCGCTGTCTCTTCGCAGCGTTGCGTCGGTGCTGCGGGCCGGCGTGCGTTCTGGCTCCGGGCCTACGTCTACAGAGACATGCGATCTCCCCCGTCTTCAGCACGTCAAGGCACCGGATAAGGGCGAACTGGGCGGCCTGGCTCAGCTGATCAGTCAGCCTGTAGGTCGCGCCCCTGAACACGAGGGTCTGCTGGAGCAGGAACCCGAACATCCTCGAAGAAGAGTTCGCAGCTAGCGCTCGTATGCAGCCCGATCTGCTTGAGATTGCGACCGCGCGAGAAGCCCGGGGCGGACGCATCAACAAGAAAGTGCGTCGCGTCGGTCAGACTTTCACTGCGGAGAACCTCCGTCCAGTGCGGTAAGACAGTTCTTGCGGAGACTGTGGGCGAAGCTCTGGCAGAGCAGACTGACAGCCCAGACCATTTGCTGAAAGTGAATACGCAGGTTCGAGGAACCGGTATGGCTGGAGAGATGACTGAATTGCTAGTTCAAGCCTTTACCCATGCTCAAGCGCATGCGGATTCACATCATGCCGAGCCAGTGTAGCTTTTGATCGACGAGGCCATCTCCTATCGAATCGCTGTGGGCCCGCCGCACGGGCGCAAGGCGTTTATGATTCGCACTATTAGACCACTGGCCCGGCACCCTCCACGCCGTCCTTCAGAAATGCACCGAGAGGATCGAATTCTTCACCGACGGCAAGATTTCAGCGGTCCGGCGTCCCGGGCGATAGGCTGCACTTTGCATAATCGTCAGTCCTGGCATGTTGAACCCCACAGTGAATCCAGTTCCCGAAGCCCGCTTATCCTTCCTTCGATGATGCGCTGAGAAAGAAGCTGGTTGTCGATGCGGAGGTCGGCAAAGCCTATGACCGCACTAATTTCGACCCCCGTCCACGCTGTCGCGGCAGGATGGTCACGGTGACCGATCCGAAGTAGAAGTAGAAGCAGAAGCAGAAGCAGAAGCACATCAGCTTTGAGTGCTGCGAGGAGTACGGTGACTATTTTTTTAATGCCGGTGAATTTAGTGACCTGGTGAGCTTCACCATTTCGTATGCGATCAAGGGGCTGGCGGCGAAGAAAAAGCAGAAGCCTGCCTAACTCAAGGCTTCGGCTTGACGGCCCGGCATTTCGTGCATTTCCCACACCTGGCCCAGCTATTGTCATCGACGATAACCGGGCTCCTGCAGGAGCAGGCCAGGTCCTTCAGATCTTGGGGCAGGGCGGCGGCGAGTGCCGCTTTGCTGAATTTCTCAACAGGGTAGACAACCTCGACATGTCGTTCCTGGAGTGGCCATTGTTCAAGGACAGTGTTGAACACCGCGATGCCGGCCGTGGTCGGGTGGACGCGGAAAGGGCTTTTCTGAGTGTCGGGAATGTCCTCATTGAGTCGGCCGATCGCCACCCTCGATACAAGCGGCATTGAGGCGGCCAGGGATGCGGCCTGGAAGTAATAAATTGACTGATCGAAGGCGCTGTATTCATAGTGCACGGTGCTCTCGCTATACTCGAAGCGATAACCTTGGGCCCACAGGTAGTCGGTGACATCGCGGATGGCCAGGGATTCAGCGACGGGCTTGCCATCGCTCTCCCAGCCGTACAGGTTCACATGATGCACGTGCAGCGGGTGGCCATGCTCCTGCTTCAGCAGCAGGTAGAGCATGCCCACGGAATCCAGCCCGCCGCTCAGCATCACCAGGGTTCGTGCATTGGACACTCGAATAGCAGCATTGCGCAGTCGATTGCCTGCTGCGCTGTCATTTACCGTCCCCTGAGCCAGGTAGGACGTCACTTGTCGCGTCTCTTCCGGGCTCAACCGCGCGATCTTTTGCAGAACGCCCTGCAATGCGGCCAGCGCGGTATCCGATCGGGGTTTTTCACTCTTGTCACTCATAGATTTGTAACTCCCGTGCCCACAGCCTCGGCGCAGCTCACTATCCAAACTCTCTGGCGTAGATTGCCCGGTACTCTTCCGCCCGGGCGGCGTTGTTACTCTTTTCGTAGTAGCGAATGAGGCGCAGCAACGCCTGTTCCACGGCGATCGCCACGGCGCCTTCATCCTTGGCGAGGCTCTCATAGCTTTGTCGCAACAGCGGTTCTGCCTCCGCATCACGGCCCAGGTCCCCCAGGGCAGCACCCCGCACGTTCTGCGCCATTTCGGTGTACCAGTGCGCTCCGCCAAGAGTACGCTCCATGGCCTCGCTGGCGGCCACGGCCAGCGGCAGTGCATCTTCTGCCCGGCCGTCCTGGGTCAGCAGGTCCGCCAGCGTCATGCGCGTCAGGGCGGTCTGCTCGCTATCGGGCTCGAGTAATTTTTCCTGCTGCGCCAGCGCCAGTCCCAGATTTACCTGGGCCTCTGCGGTTTTGCCTTCCTCGGCTTGCCAACGGCCCAGCGTTCTCAGCGCGCTGGCAATGTTGGGATGCTCTTCGCCATGTGCCTCCTGCAGGATGCCGATGCTGCGTTGCATCGCCTCCAGTGCGGTGGGCATATCGCCGGCATAGTAGTGGACATAGGCCAGGTTGTTCCAGGTTCGGCCGACTTCCGGGTGCGCTTCACCCAGGGTCTGACGCTTAATAACCAGCGCTTCCCGGTAGAGTGTTTCCGCTTCCGCGAACTTACCCGCAGTACTGTAGACGTCCGCGAGGTTGCCCAGGTCCACCGCGATGTGCGGGTGCATGTCCCCATACAGCAACCGGTCCATAGCCATGGCTTCCCCATATAGCGCCTCGGTTTCCTCGTAACGTCCCATTGTGTCCAGGATCAGTGCGAGGTTGCTGAGGTTTTCGGAAATATCCGGGTGCGGCTCCTCGCCGAGCTGCGCCCGGCGCTGGCCAAGTGCTTCCCGAACTAGGGCTTCCGCCTCGTCAAAGCGGCCCTGGTCGAACATGTTCAGTCCCAATTCTTCCTGAGCATCGGCGATAGCGGGATCATCTGATTCGAGGAGTTGCTGGCGAAGCTCCAGCACCTGGCGAAGCACGGGCTCGGCCTTCTCATACTGGCCAGTCTGAAAATACAGCTCCGCCAGTCCCGCCAGGTTGTCCGCAAACGCCGGGTCCGCCTGGGCACGCTGTCGGGTCAGCTGCTCCAACGCTTCCAGGTACAACGCCTCCGCTTCGTTGTACTCCGCACGGAGCGTGAGCACGTTTGCCAGGTTGTGAAGGCTCTCATTCAGCTCACCGGCGTTGGTAGCTGCCAGACGTCGGCGCCGCTCCAGAGACTGCTCCAGCAGTCCCTGCGCATCACCATAGAGGCCGAGCCCGGTAAACACCTGCCCCATCGTATTCATCAGCGAGGCCTGAATCGCCGGTTCGCTGGCTAGGTCTGCCTCAATGCGATCCGCACCCTTCACCAGGATCTCCCGCGCCGTAATGGTTTTGCCGCGGGCCTCACCGGGGTCCGAGACCTGGAACAGGTCGATCATGAAGTTGGAGGTGCGCCGGGCGGTCTCTGCTTCCTGTTCCGCACGCACTCGCTGTCGATCCGCTTCGTTTCTTGCGATGAACGCCGCAGTCGCGAGCCCAATGGCGAGCACCATGCCCACCACAGATGCGCCGGTGACCAATGCGAGGCGCCGGTTGCGGCGCTGCAGCTCGCGCTGGCGAAGGTCGTCAAAGCCCACGCCGAGGATACCCGCAAGCAGTTTGAGCTTGGCCGGGTTTTTACCGTCCTTGCCCGGCCGGGCATCGGCGGCGATGGGCTCGGCCGGAACATCCGACAGCTCGCCGTCGTCACCCAACTGGTAGCGCAGCGCCGGTGGAAAGCATTCAAGGTGCGCAGTGCTCTCTTCCCCGGAGCTGTAGGGCTCACCATCGACAATCAGGCTGAAAATGCGCTTTGAGCGCCCGAGGCGCTTGAACGCGAGGATTTCCTCGTTGACCCAGTGCGACTGGGCAGAGGACGTTGAACAGATGACGATCTGCGCGGCCGAGGCCTCGAGCGCTGCGCTAAGATCGGATCCGAGGTCGGTGGAGCTGGCCAGATCTTCCCGATCGCGGAAAACCGGCGACATTTTTGCCGGCACTTTCCCCATGTCGGTCTCGCGCCCCACGAGGTAGCGGGGCGGCTTGTAGGATTCCAGCGCCCGGTGCAGCCAGCGAGCCCATTTCTCATCGGTGTGCGAGTAGCTGATAAACGCCTTGTAGCGATAGTCCGTTGTCACCACATCGTCTCCGCGCTGCAGATTTCAAGATGTGGCTTTCGGTTGATGCTCAGCACTACTTGCCTGTTGAGATACCCGTTCATACGGGTTCGCCACTGGAATTGGCCAGCCACTCTAGCCCGCTGGCCAGGCAAAGAAAAGCCGGGGAGAACCCCGGCTTGCCGCGCGCGGACAGGACTGGTCAGGGCGCCAGCAATTCGACCCTGTAGGAGCGGATGGCGTAGGACAGGTGCTCCAACTGTGATATGAGGTCCCCCCAGGCGTTAAGGGGTACATCGGTAGCCAATGGTGACATCGTGTCCTTGATCAGATCGAGCCTGGGACTCAACGCGGGATCGACGCTGGATGCATAGCAACGCAGGAAGTTGTCACTCACCCCCCCCGCTTCAAGATTTGATTTGAAACTCTCGATCGACGTAACGGCCACATCCAAAAAGCGCCCCGCGAAGTAAGGGTTGACAGCCGTCAAACGGACCGCATAGTCGTAGTATCGGTTGATACGTTCCGGCAAGGACGACAGTTGTGCCTGGTAGAAGTCCGGGTCCACACAGTCCGCGTAACGCATCGCACTATCGACAAGCACGTCAATCTCCGCGTCAATCTCTTCGCGCATATCCGTCTGGATCGCGTGCACCAGGTTCCAGGCGACGAAGGAGTAGCCGCGAAATTTTCCGCGCTTGGAGCCACAGTCGACGGTAATGTCCCTGGCTACTTCGTTGATTATGCCCGGCGCGCCGCTCAGGATCTTGGCCTCAGACTCCCTAACGTTAATCTCCATCACTGGCTGAGTTGCCAGTGATGCCGTGCCTGGAGGCCTACAGGCATAGTCGGTACCGTCAAGACCCTCCGATTCGAAGCCGAGCACGGAGGCGAGGAGCTCAATGTCGCTGTCCAATTCAACGATGTCGAGATAGGGCTCCCAGTCCCCGTTGATATCTGTGTCGGTGCGCAGAACCGGTTGGCCGTCGAAGGACACTCGCGGAATGCCGCAACTGGTGGCCTGGATGGTGAAATACTGCGGTGCCCCTGCCGCGCCATTATCTGACACGATCAGAGGGAGCGTGACTGGATTGAGGGCGTCGTTGACGTAATACGTTTTCACGTCGTTAAAAACCAGCGTTTCGGTGGAACTCGAAGGGGATGCGCCAGGCTGGCAGTGTGCGCGATCATCGAGGACCCGCCAGGGACTACCGCCCACAACTCTGATGTTCCCCTCCAGTTCAGTATCGCTGATGACCGCTTTCAGGTCGCCGCCCTCCAATTCCGGGTCGCCGACCTGAATTTTGCAGTCGCTGTTATCTTCGCCCGTGCCCTCGCAGTTTTCCGGGCTGACGTCTGGGGGGATTACCACCTCGAGGCCCACGGCATACACGCTGCTGATGACGGGCCGTCCTGCGTATTCCGGGCTGCCCTCCCCGTCGAATCGGAGAACCTCCTCGGGTATCACCACGATGGCTTCCACCTCCTGACTGCTGCCAAAGTCTACGAACACCGCGTGATCTCCTCCAACGGCGCAGAAGCCAAATTCGGTGCTGGTGTCTGAACTGTAGGGAAATGTGTCACTGCTGCCATCGGCGAACGTCACCTGCACGGCCCCCTGATCGTCCGGTAGACAGCACTGATCCCCGCCACTCTCCGCTTCCGGGCAATCGAAGAAGCCCTCGCCCGTAGTGTTGGACAGCGGAAACAGGTAGATACCCTCTATGGGAAGGGAAGATTCTATGCTCGATTCACCGCCGTCTTCCCAGACAGTAATTTCAAGAACCTGATTGCCCTCACTGCTGATGCTGGGTCCATCCTCTTCGCAGCTGCTCCTTACGCCGACGCCCTCGGTCGTGTTGGACACATCGGGAGGATAAAAGCAGTCGAAATCCTCGGTCCCCTCGAATTCCAGGTACTTCTCGACGTCGATATCGAGATAACCGAATGGTTCCTCATCGAGGATGATAGGGCAGTCATCAGAGCCGCTGCCGACGGGCGGCACGCAGCGAAAATCTATCGGTAGCAAACCTTCGTCGGGAAGCGTCACCGCATCGTCAGCCGCTGCCAGTTGGCTGCCGACTGCGAGCGCTAGGCTCGCGATAAACACCAAACGCGGCGTCAGGGGCAGCCCGTTTCTGAGCGGAAACGGCGCGTCTAGTACGCTGGGAAATAGCGATTTCACTTCCATTCTTACTGCCTCGTGGGCTGGCGATTTCCGGTGCGTGCGTCGGGTCGATCACGGATTCTCAGTTTAGCGGACAATCCTGCTGTCCCCGTGTTATGGATCACGCAGCTTTCTAAGACCAGTGTAGCAATGTTCTTTAGCTGACAGTAGGTTTGGGTTCTGCCCATTTGCGGTTACCCTCACCGCAAACTGAAGGTAGAAGGATTTCCGCAACGTGGCCAACATCCTGTTTACCTGGGAACTGGGTGGCAACCTGGGCCATCTAGGCTATCTGAAGGCCCTGATGTCATTGGCTGCCCGGCAGGGCCACTCACTGAGTGTCGCCCTGAAAAATCTCCGTTACGCCGATCGGGTACTGGGCGGCCTGGAATACCGCTGTTTCCAAGCACCCTACAGGCAGGCGTCGAATCCCAGACCCGTGCCGCAGTCGTTGTCATTTGCGCACACGCTGGAGGATTTCTGTTTCTCTGACGCTGGGGAACTGTTCCTGCGGATTCGCGCCTGGCGGGAGATCTTCGATACCGTCGCCCCGGATCTGCTGTACTGTGACTTCAGCCCGGGCGCGCTGATCGCCAGCCGCGGCCTGGGTATTCCGCGCGTGGCCATTGGCAACGGTTTTATGACGCCACCCCCGGAGCCTCGACAGGGCGTTTTCGCCCCCTATCCGACCACGAAGTCGGACGAACAGACGCTAACGGCCTTGCGGGACAACGATGCCCGCCTGCTGTTGGTATTGAATGCCGCCTGCAAGCGGGCGGGAGTTCCCCTGTTCGAGAACCTCGGCGAAATCTTCGGTCAGGCGGACAGGCGTCCCCTGGCTACCCTGGCGGAGTTGGATCACTTCGGTTGGCGCGACAGCCCCGACTACGTGGGCGTGCAGCCCTCCTTCGGCAGCGCGGCGCCAATCTGGCCCGAGGCGGGAGAGCGGCGAGTGTTCTGTTACTTGCAGGACTTTCTGGGGCTTCAAACGCTACTTGATGAGCTGGTCGCCGCCAACCTTGCGGTGCTGGTGTACACCCGGGAGCCACCGGTGGCGCTGCAGGAACGCTTTCGCGCGGTGCCGAACCTTCGATTTACCAGTGAGGCCATCACCATCGAGGCACTGAAGGAACAGGCCCATTTCATCGTTCACCACGCCGGGCACGGCGTCGCTGTGCAGAGCTTTCTGTCGGGTCTGCCGCAGCTGAGTATTCCCACTCAGCAGGAGCAGTTACTGACGGCGCTGCAACTCGACCGGGCCGGGGTGGGCGAGACCGCGCGGCACTTCCAGCAATCCTTCGCTGGGGAAATTCGCGCATTGGCCAATGACGGTCGCTACCGGGATCGGGCGCAGCAATACCGGGAGAGGTATTCCAGTTTTAGCTGGGCGCAGTCAGAGGCCAGGATCCTGGCGGATATGGCACAGCTCCTGGGCGCCTAGCGCTATGGTTTGACTACAGCAGCAATAGCTTTAACTGCCGGGGGGGACCGGCTACAGTGCCGACAGATCCCGTAACGATTTCTCACTATGCGCGAACAGCATTACAACGGAAAGGAAAAAGAGCTCGGCTACGGCCGCGAGAGTTTTTATGCGCGGCACGAGTGGACCATCGTCGGTCTGCTGGCGCTGGGGACCTTCTTGCTCGGTTGCCTGGGCTACGCCAACGTCATGCCGTTTGGCGATGTGGGGGGGGAGCACAGCTGGTGGGACGTGCCCTACGCGAGCGTACAGCTGTTTATTATCGAAGCAACCGATGCCACCGATGGCTGGCCCCTTTACCTGCAGCTTGCGCGCTTCCTCGCGCCAACCATCGTTATCTACACCGCCATCAAAGCGGTGTGGAGCGTCGCCGGACAGCAGATTTCGCTCTACGGCTTACTACTGATCAAGCGTCGTTACGTGGTGATCTGCGGAGTGGGTGAGACCGGCTTTCGCATCGCCAGGGATTACTGCCTGCATTCCGACAAGATGGTTATTATCATCGATAGCGACCCGTTGAATGCCCTGGCAGCGGAACTGGTGTCCCA
The DNA here is from genome assembly GCA_047635315.1 of Halieaceae bacterium. Classification (GTDB taxonomy): domain Bacteria; phylum Pseudomonadota; class Gammaproteobacteria; order Pseudomonadales; family Halieaceae; genus Congregibacter. The sequence continues at coordinate 9,674 of JBLIIW010000073.1, forward strand.
CGGGGCCCTGGTTATCAACGGTAACGCCATGGACCCGCTCACCCTACTCAAGGCGCGGGTGATGTTTGCCAAGGAGCTGTTCCTGTGCACTCGCGATGACACCGCGAATATTGCGATTGCCAAGGCCGCCGAGCGCCTTACCCGCAGGCTGAGCGATCCAGAGGTGCGTAGGATGGAGGCGATTGCCGCGCGGCACGAGCCCTCTATCGCCGGGGAGGCGCCGGAGCTGGGGTTGCGCTGTTTCATGTGTGTGGATACGCCGGATATCTACGAGGTATTCGCCTCACACAGCTTTTTCGAGACCAACAGCAGTCGCTTTTCTATCCGCGTGTTCAATCGCCGGGAAACCATTGCTCGCAACGTTTTCCGTATCTGCGCACCGGATCTGTACTACCTGCCCCGCGATATCGATTGCCAGCCGATGCATGTATTGTTTATCGGCTTCCAGGCGCTCACCCGTGAAATGATCCTGCAGACCGCGCTTACCGCCCATTACACGGATTTCCGTCTGCCCCATATCACCGTGCTGTGCGCCGCAGATTTTGATGAGAACATCAAACGCTTCCTACACCGCTATCCGCACCTGGAAAACACGGTGAAGATGAACTTTGTCTACGGGGATCCCGTCACTATTTCACCGCAGAGCATCACAGAGATGGAGGCGCTTACGCGCTTTGATGTGGCCTACGTGTGCATGGAGCGAGATGTGGAGGGCATTCTCGCCGCGCGTCGCATGAACCGCTTGCGCAGGCATGAAGGTCTATCTACGCTAAACTTCGTGGTGTGCCTTAACCAGCAGAGTTTCCTGGCGGAGATCATCGATGACGATTTCCCGCCCCTGAGCACTGACAAGAGTCTGCTGCCGATTCACGAGCCCATTGAGTACTTCGAGACCCTCGACGAGACCATCTCGATTGACGTGGTGGTCAACGAGGCCCTCGATGCGCTGGCGCGCACTCTGCACAACGCCTACCTGCTGACCCAACTCGACGCCGGAGGCAGCGCCGCCGAAAACGCCTCGCTGATCGGCTGGTCCGAGCTTCCGGCGCACAAAAAGAAAGCCAACCAGCACGCCGCGGCGCACATTAATATCAAGCTGCGAATTGCCGGGTGCGACGCCCGACCACTGGAAGACCCGGCCCCGGAGGTGGTGTTTCCACCGGATGAGGAGTTGATGGAGCTGCTCGCTCAGTTGGAACACCGGCGCTGGATGGCCGACAAACATCTGGCGGGCTACAGCTATGGCGAGGTCCGCGACGAGGACCGCATGCTGCACCCGGACCTTATAACCTGGGAAAAGCTGACCGACGCCGACAAGCAGAAAGATCGGGACAACATTCAACAGATCGCGGGGTTGCTGAAGCTCCAGGATCTCAAAGTCTGCGCGGGTTCCGGATAGCGGTGTCCCGGGCGAGAGACCAAAATTTGCATAATCGTCAGCCCTGGTATGTTGAACCCCACAGAGAATCCAGTTCCCGAAGCCCGTTTATCCGTCCTTACTTTAGCTGAACATCTCGGGCCGGGGATTACGCCCACCGCGCATAGGACTGCACCTCATTCAATCGATGCAGGTCTTATCTCAGATTGGGCTTTTTTCAACAGGCTGCCAGACTGCGGCTCACCCTGGATCGAGTTTAGAGCGCGGGATGTAAAGCCGCTGCCCAGACGCCGCATAGGGTTGACGCGACCGGCCGAGACTCCGACTGAAACCTTAAGGACGTCAGACCACAGGGAACTGCTAGTGAGTTGATTCGAGTTTCTGATGATTCTACTGTCGATCATCGTCGGCCTTGGGATAGCTGAGATCCTGACCGGATTTGGTCGTATATTGCGTGAAGGCAGGCTACGTAAACTGACCTGGACCCACGGCGCCCTGGCGCTGACCATATTTTTGGCCTTGCTGCAGACCTTATGAGAAAGCTGGGGACTGCGGCTGATTGATCCATGGACGTTTCCCGCAATGCTAACGATGCTTCTTTCACCGATACTGCTGTTCACAATGGCGCAGTTGATTTTTCCCAAGGAGACTGAACACGAGAACCTGGAAGAATTCTATTTTGCCAATCCCAGACTCCTCTGATGGCTGGCTACCGCTACGGTCATCGTCAGCACCCTGTTTAGACCACTTGCGTTCGGTCACCCGCTTCTTATCTGGGATAATGCCTCGACAATCCCCCTTCTTGTCATCTGTGTCACCCTCTCCATATCAGAGAAGCGTCTTCTCCACGTGGCTCTGGTGCCCCTGGTTGCGTTGGCTGTCATTCTGGACACCTTGTTTATCAATTATATGATCAGCTAGCGCAATCTCGCGAGGTGACAGGCCGGGGGCCTTCCAGGGTCTGGCGGCGAACTGCCAATCCTGCCTTGATTGCCATTCAATCGTCCGTGCCGACGCCATGCCCATGATCCTGGGGGTCGGTGGCGCGGGCAGTATCAATAATTCGGCGATGTTTATGAGCCGTAATATCGATGTTGCGGACACCAACGGCAACGGCTTTGCGGCATTTGATGGCCGTCTGATCAACCTCCCGGCCCGGTTTGGTGTGGATGGCGATCCACACATTGAGCAAATGCTGTAGCTCTCCCAGCAGGCCGGTCTATCGGACGATGGCAGAAAAGAACTCGGCACCCCAGCTGACGATAGCGTCGAGATCTACTTCCTGGCTGCGGTTCCAGGCAACTGCCCGAGCCGCTCCGCTAACCGCACAATCTCTGCCCGCATAGAGATACTTGCGACCCACTCCGACGGTATTCCGCTCAACCCATAGTACGCGCCGGCCAGCTGACCGTAGATGGCTGCGGTGGTGTCTGCGTCATCGCCGAGATTGGCTGCGGCAAGTGCGCCCTGGCGAAAGTCATCAGTAGTCCAGAACGCCCATAGCGCGGCATCCAGCGCATCAATGACATATCCGCTCCCGCGCACATCGGGCGGAGACCGGCCCTTGAAGCTTCCGGCAGCGATAAACTCTACCTTTGGCGACAGCTCGGCCATCTCCCAGCACTCATTGTACGGATGCCAAAAAGCGGCACACAGGCGGTCCTTGGACGCACCCGTAAGCGCACCGTGGATAAGGCCCGAATAGAACCGGCAACTATCAACGGCTTCAACTGCACCGTGCGTGGTTCTGGACATCTCTCCGGCACGGTCTACCGCCTCTGTCGGACGTCCGAAGTAAAACATGGGAATCAGCGACAAACGCATCAAGCTGCCATTTCCGGCGCTGTAAGCTTCCGTCGAGCCTGCGTTCGGATCGCCTGATACCTCGAATCGTCTTAATGCGCTGGAGACGGTGTTCCCGATATCGAAGCAATCCCCGGTACTGCTCCAGTAGCCTTCGCGCCACCAGTGCGCCGGCGAACCGATTCTGCGTGTCTGTGCTCTGCATGTGTGCTCTGAAACCTCTGCAATCACTGGGCTGTTTAACGCAGCACGTAGTCGGCTATCGTTTCGACGGATGACAACAGCGGGAACATCGTCAGAGGACCGGATTGCTGGGCCGCCCCAACGCTGATGGGTTGCAGTGTATCGTGAAGTACGATCAGATCTCCTCGCATTACATTCAAATCTTTTGTAACTTCATTATCAGAATTAGTAATCCTGGTCGAACACAAGATTTGCGCCAAGGTGTATGAATTCACATGTCGCCTCACTAATGGGGTGACCTGCGAGCCCGGCGTCAGGAACGTGACTCGATTCACAGATGCCCGATAGCAAAGCTCCGCTGACTGGCCAACGCTAGCGCCGTTGATGCCGCCGCGAGCTCACTCAATGGCATCGAAGCCATATTCGGCGTCCCCAAGAGCCTGTCCGCGTACTGGAAACCCACAACGGGATGACGGTGGATGAGGTAATTGCCAACGTCAACACGGCGCTTTACCGGACATCAAGACCAATCTACAGGTGGGCCTTGATTGCCTCGAGCTCTTCACCGACCGCAAGGTTTCAGCGGTGCGGCGTCCGGTTTTTCCTGTAAGCCACGGGGCCGCATCGTGACTGCGATACTATTGGCTTTTTGCAACAGCAAATGCACTAGGCGCTGACTGCCTAGCCTGCGCTGTTTCACTCCGCTGCACACTTTTACAGGGATAGTACATGCCTACAGCAGGCCTTATGAGACAGCTGGCCGTTCTGCTCATGATTGCCCTGCGCGCGGAGGGTGCAGCAAGTGCTGATCCCGTATCCTCTGTAGTACGCGAGGCGTTCGCTGTGCGCGCGTTCACCGGGATTGATCTTCCCCAAGGATCCGTACGCGCGGTCCACGTATCACAGCGTGGTTACCTCTGGGCGGGAACGCGCGAAGGCCTGGTACGCTATAAATCGGGACAACAAAGGACCTGGCAGCAGACCTCTGATGGTCGCCAGGGGCTGCCCTCAGGTATGGTCAATATCATTCATGAGGACGACGAGGGCAACATCTGGGTGGGCACGGCCCGGGGAGTCGCGGTCCTTCCCACTGCTGCTGACCAGTTTCAGGTAGTGGTGCAATCCGATGAGACCCAGGAGTCCCAGCTGGATGTGGTCGACTTTGTAGCACAGGGGGCCCACCTCTTGGCGATAAGCGCAGGCGGCGAGGTTTACCGAGTGACGCTCGACAGCGCGCAGTCGCTTTCTATCCTGGATGGCCTCATCGCTCCCGACGTACCCTCGCTGGGCTCGCAAACCGTCACTTCCGCCAGTGCAAACGCCGAGGAGCTATTTCTGGGCACCATCAGAAACGGCATCTACCGTCTGCGACTAGAGCAGGCTGATCATTACCAGATTGTCGAGGTGATCGCCTCCCCCGCTGCAGTGGTGGACGTCCAAGTCGATGCCGACGCCTTGCTCTGGCTCGATCGCGATTCCGGGTTGAACTCGCGACCACTGGAGGACCATGGGCCACCGAGCATAAACGATCCATTGGCCGGTGACTCGCAGGGCTACTACCGGGCGATGGCGGCAAGTTCACTGCGCAGCGCCTGGCTTGGCGCTGGACCCAACATCGTACGGATTCGCGGCGACCGCGCAGATACCGTGCGTCTGCCGGGGCGCGGTAATGAAGTGCGATCCATAACGGTAGATCGCGCCGGGAACATCTGGATAGGCACGTATTACGGACTATTCTATGGGCTGGATACCGACTTCGATACGCTGCAAACCGCAGCTGCCTACGACTCTGGTGTTATCGCCTCTCTGGCCGTATCACAGGATAAGCTGTACCTCGGCGGCCAGAATCTTTGGGTCGGCGAAGTCGGCAGCGACCGCTTTGAGGAACTGGTATCTACCTACGACAGCGAGGCGCTGGCAGCGTTGCGCTTGAACCCACTGGACGTGGGACAGAACCCAGTGACGGCGCTGAGTGCCTCGGAACAATTCCTGCTTGTTGGTTATTTCGTAGACGGCATGGACGTGATCGACTTTACTACGGGTCGAGTCACGAACCTGCTGACGACGGGGCCCGGGGGGCAGAGCCTGAAGAACATAGGTGTGAGCGCGTTCAGTCGTGTGTCAGAAAACCGCTGGCTGGCATCCTTCTATTTCTATGGCTTGGTAGAACTGGAGATCACATCGAAGTCCGGATTCCCGGATATCAAGGTCCGTAAATTAAGCGACCACGGCGCGCTGATTGGCGTCCACCGGATCACTGAAAACCGCTATCTGGCTGTCGACCAAAAAGACCTGTTGGTGGTCGATCGCCTCGCTGATGGGGAGTACACCGTGCGTGCCTTTCAATCGGCTCCTCTGGGCATTGTGTTCGCGGTGCAAGCCGACGGTGAGGGGGGCGCGCTCCTTGGCATAGAGAACATTGGCGTACGGCGGCTTACGCGGCAGATGCTCGATGAAGCCCGCTTTGATCCAGCGCACTCTCCCTACCTGGAGAAATACCTTGGGCAGCGAACCATCTGGCATTTGCTCCTGGACACCGATGACAGGCTCTGGGCCACCACCAATAATGGTCTCTACGTGCTTGATTTGCTGGAAGAAAAACTGCTTTCACACTTAAGCTATCGCGACGGCCTCCCGTCCAATGAATTTGAGTACGGGGCACATGCCTCCCTGCAGACCCCGCAGGGCGAAAAACTCTTTATCTCCAGCAAAGGCCCGGTGGCGTTTCAAGCGCCAGCGCAGGCTCGGGACCACGGCATCAAACTGATCTGGTCGGATATCACCCTCAACGGTGCATCGATCTACAGCCAACTGCAACAACACGAAGATGGACGGACGGTGCTTGAGTTACCCTTTAGTGCGGTCAACAAAGGTGTCCTGCAACTGGAGTATGGCTACGACGATCACGTCAAGGCACTCGATGCGAGCTACGCCGTTCGCTATCGCGACGACAGCAATTGGCTGACCAGTGGGCAACCATCACTTACCATCACGGGACACCAGCATTGGGATTCAGTGTATCTGGAGGTCGCCATGCTGAACTCCAACGGCGCGGTGATTTCTGACCTGCTGGCTCTCGAGATACGCGTCGCGCCCCCCATCTATATGCTGGGGATCGCAGATCTTCGCGTAGTGGTTCCATTGTGCATCACGGTAGCTGCTCTGCTGTTGCTGGTGCAATTGAGAGCGCGCCGGCGGCAAGCTGACGTGCTTGCAGCAGCGGATCGCACACGGCAACTGATGGAGGCCGAGATGCGCGGGCGTCTCAGCGAGAAAGAGATTCTGCTGCGGGAGATACAGCACCGTGTTGGCAATATTTTCAGCAGCTTTGCAGCGAGCGTGCGGATCATGCAGCGCGCAGCAGCAAGCGAGGAGACCCGCGACAGCCTGGAACACCTGAACGCACGGATCAAGGTGCAGTCCGCGGTGCACATGCTCCTGCAACATGCAGACAGCACTGATATTAATGTCGCCAATATGATCAGGCAGGTAATCGCCGGTGCCCGGGACCTTCGTCGCGAGAAGGACCCACGGCCCGTGGATGTGCAGCTGGATGATCTGTATATGACCTACTCGAAGGCCCAGTATATTGGGCTCATCGTCAATGAGCTCGTCACCAACACCTACAAGTACGGTTGCGACAGCGAGACAGACTGCATGGCCAGTGTAGGTCTGAGCCTGAACGGTGACGGGAGTGCCAGCTTTGAATACCGTGATTTT
>JBLIIW010000074.1:0-16713 GCA_047635315.1 Halieaceae bacterium
TATTAATTCATCCAGAGCAAAAACACAATGCACGGGTGTTAGCTTTTCGTAATCACATTATTCAAAGTATTAATGCACAGAAACCATTATTTGAAGGCTGTACTTAGTGGGTGCTGACATAAAAGAAAGGTAAACTAAGCTAAGCCTGAAGGTTTCTGCTTCAGGCTTAGCAGACCCTGTCCTGTGCCAAATACTAAATCAAGCGGCCAAGGGCAGTTCATATAGACCGTTGCACTGTTTTTCTCATCGATAGTGATCGATTGAAACAACGTTTTCGTTTGGCTCGTCATCAAAAGCCATTGACGTTGGTGTTTTAATATCCAAAGAAGAATGCGCTCGAACATCGTTGTAGTATGTCTGAAACGCATCAAGCTTATGCTGCAAATTGCGGCTGTTAAAAAACAGAAGTTGGTCTAGGTACTCTCTTCGAGTGGTGCCAATCACACGCTCAATAAATCGATGCGATGTCGGTGTGTCAGGTACTGATTTCAGTTCCTCAACGTCAAGGACCTTCAAGTTGCATTGCCATCGATGAAACAGAAACAGCGGATCATTATCCGAACTCAAGTACTTCGGCAGTGATTTACCAGAAATAACTTCGTTAAACATCCGGCAATAGGCGACGCCATCGCAGTCACCAGTATGGACAGAAAATCCGATTATCCTGCGAGTATACTGATCCAGAACCACCATAACCCGTTGGGAATTAAGTGTTATCGATTCACATCGAAATAAGTCGACGGGGTATCGGCAAGTTAAGTTTTTCAGGCTGTATTAATCTGACCTCGATTCTCAAGCAACCGCCCTGCTCCATTCTGCAAACGCACTTGTCCTGAGATTTCTGTAGTGTTCAGCCCTCACAAGATGTCTTCCCAAGTTGAACAGATTACTGACAGCAGCGTGAGCACCCAAGAACCGTTGGGCCTGCCTCACCGACTTGAACCTTCGCATCCCTCGCTCTCTCACCCGGGTCGCCTCATGCGATCGCTCGGCCCGATTGTTCTCATACTACTTAGTACAGTGGATCGTCTCTGGAATCAATCCACGATGTGCAACACCATAACTCCGTAGTTTATCCGTCACTATCTTCCTGGGTTCACTGCCATGGCTTCTCAATAGCCGTTTAAAGAACCGCTTTGCAGGAGCCTCGTCACGCTTTGCCTGCAGATACACGTCAACCACTTCTCCGTCCTGATCTACAGCGCGCCACAGGTAATGTTGCTTACCGTTTATCTTGATGAAGACTTCATCGATGTAAAAGGTATCACCGTAACCTCGATGTCTTCGCTTCAGCCGACGAGTATAGATAGCTCCGAATTTGATACAGAGCCTGCCCCATGAGCGTAGCGAGTGCTTTGGGTACCAAAGTCGGATTGACTCGCGCGTGACAGTGATTCCTCGTTCGGCGAGGAGGTCTTCAATATTGCGATGGCTCAGGTTGAAACGATAGTAGAGCCAGACAGCGTAAGAAATTATGTCAGGCGGGAATCGGTGTCGTTTATAAGTATTCATCCGCTGATTCTATCAGTTATGGACTTTTAACTTGGCGGTACCGTCCTTCAGACTAAATCTAGTCTGGAAGACTGCGCCGGTCTAGCAGCGTAGGTGGGGGCGGTTCATTACATTAATACCGTATTTTTCCCTCCAGCTTCAGCGTTTTCAAGGTCTGGAAAAGTTAAGTTGCCGATACCCTAGAGAGCAAAGCCTTTCAGCCATGGGTTTTCCAGGGGCAGGTCGCGGCTAAAAACGCCGCTGCGTCCAGAAGGGGTGAAGTGCAGGGAAATTCCCGCCGCTGAAGAACTGAACTCAATTGCGTCGAGGTGGTAGAGATAGCCGCTGATACGCCACCGGGGTGACAGCCGATACTGCCCCTGCAGTTTCAGTTCACCGGAAAGGCCCGTAGCGCTTCTGCCGAGCAGGCGCTCGCTGTTTCGGTTGCCGGGAAAGCGCAGGTAGCTCGCCTGTTCGATACGGCCGACTCCAAGACTTGCTGCTGCTTTTACTTGCCAGCGGGCGCCTTCCAGACTCAGGATTTCGCTGGCGATACCGGCGGACATGAACTGGTCTGGACTGAAATAGCCGCCGTGTCCCAAACTGTAGTCACTGAGGTTTTCGTCAAAATGCCAGTAGCTCAGGTAGGGGCCCGTGCGCCAGTAATCGAGGCTCTTGCCCCCGCGGGTGCGGGAGAGGTCCAGCCGCGACTGCCAGCCCCTGTTGTCCTCAATGGCGTCTCCGGAAACGTTCTCAATCTGACCTGAAACGGCAGCGCCCCAGTCTGCGTTGATGCTTCGGGCGTAAAGGCCGCGCAGCCCCGTCGAGATGGCGCCCCCAAACCGCGTCGCAGTCCGTCGATCCAGGTTACCGACGCGACTGAGAAAGGTGTCCTCGCGAAATCGGTGGTAGGCGGTGACCGCCGTGGTGCTGTGTTCGTCGAACAGGCTGAACGAGATCTGGCCTGTGAGGCTTTCGTTGGCCGGCTGTTCGCGAAGGTCTTTCGCTAGCGCTAAATAGACGTTTGCACCATCGTATTCACGAGCGAGTTCGGCGCGAACGCCGATATCCTGTGTCTGGCGCAGCCCGGGAAATGGAGTGTTCACTGGCGCACTGGCGAACCATGTCCCCGGCTCCACTGCGGGCATCTGGTAGTCGCTGTCGTTGAGGCGCAGGCGCCAGCGCCAGTCCTGCCACATTGCCGTTGCGTCCAGGGATCCCTCCCGGCGATCCACGGTGGCCAGCGCGGTTTCACCTTTCCGGCGTCGCCAGTTCAGGCCTGCTCCCAACTCCAGGTCGCCGCGGTGCTTGTCGGTCCTGAGGGCCAGACTCGCACTGAGATCAAACTGCTTGCGCGCAAATGCGAGATCTGCCCGCTGTGCAGTTATCGCCAGGCGTACCAGAGCGTAGTCGTCTGCCACCTCGCTCAGGCGACCCGGATCTCCCGCGAGGGCGCGCAGCAGCGCATCGGCGAACTCTCGCCGTTGCGGCAAAGCGCTGATCAGCACTTCGAACTGCTCCGCCGCCGGCATCATCTCGCCGCGTTCAAGCAGTGACCAGGCGAGTAGTTCGCGGGAGCTGTTGCTCAGAAGTCCCAGGGCATCCAGGCGTGCGCCAATGCTCGCAGCGCTTGCGTAGTCCCCCTTCGCGTAGCGCGCCGAAAGAGCCTCTGCGAGCCAGTCCCGGCACAGTGCCGGGTCTGAATTTCGCAGCGTGTCGGTACAGGCTGTATCAATGGCGGCCGCAGTTTCACCTAGGGCCCGCAGCGACAGCGCTTCGCCCAGAGCACGATCCGCCGACGGAGCTAGCTGGCGAAAGCGCCACAGGGCGTCTTCGCTGCTGCCGTGATCGAAGGCTGACCAGGCTGATCCGAGCAGCGCTTTGGCTGCCGGGTCGCTGTCTGGACCTCCGAGGAATGAGGCTATCTGGTCGCGATCGCGCCGGGCGACCGCGCTATCGATCTGCTCGCGGGTAATGCGCTCTCTGACATCAGTCGTGGAGAGCTGTGGATCCAGCACCCGGATATCGTCGAGTATCGTCTGGGCGCCGTCGATGTCGCCACGCTCAATCGCTATCCAGCTGAGCAGGAGCAGGTCATCGGCGCGGCCCAGACGTTGAGCCTCCGCCCGCGCCCGGATGAGCAGCCGGGCATCAATGGTGGCGTAGGCATTGGGCGGCAGGATGGCGAGACGGCTCATTCGCGCCTCCTGCGCGCGCAGGGCTATGCTTGCGGCATCTTCAGTCTCTGGGGTGGGCGGTTCATCGGGGCGCTCGATCAGAGCCTCTAGGATGGCCGGTGCAGGCGACCAGTCCGGGGCGAGCGCGCGCAACCGGGTCAGTTCCTCCCGGGCGCGGTCGAGCTCGCCGCGGCGGACATGAAACCAAAAGCCGGTGGTATCGGGTGCGTCTATATCCGCCACCAGCGGTTGCGTCGCGAGCTGTCTGTCGCGTTCGTAGTTCACCTCCTGTGCGGCCCCCGATGGCGCCAGTAGGCAGGCAGTCGCAACCACGATAAACCCCGGAAACAACGGCTTCAGGCGCCAAAGGTGCGGGTCGGAGCGCCCCCGCGCGAGAGGTCGCGGGGTTGAAATCGGGTCGGCCTGCAACCGGCCTGGACGCGTCTGATCAATCACTGCGGGCGCTCCTGCCATGCGATCTCTGCCAGAAGACGCAGACTGTCGGAGAAGTAACCCGGCTCATTGAGCGGACCCGGTTTGCGCTCTGAAGGTGGCCGGTCGCCTGGCAACAGCTCGGGTGACGCCCGGACGTTGGCAGTGCTATTCACGCCCGGGTCAACACCCCGGGAAAGTGCGGCGATTGCCGCCATGCCGGCACTCCAGGGATAGTCCGCACGATCGTCAGCCGCGAGATTGACCCAGGCGGGTGGCGGGCGCTGCGCCGACCAAAAGTTGTGGTAGGGGGCAAAGAGCGCCTCGCGATGGTAGGCTGCCCGCGACCATGCCAGATGCAGAGGAATGCGACAGGCGTTATACCCGTAACGGCTATCGCCGGCGATCAGCGCGGGTCCGTCCGGTCCCAGGGCAAACCAGTCCGGATTCAGCCGGGACTCGCCAAATCGTGCGGTTTCGAGCAAGCGCAGACCGTCGTCGATGAGTTGATCCCAGACCCCGGTGTCCGGCCATTGCCGGGCAAAATCCTCCAGGGCCGGGAACACCCAGTAGGACAGATTGAGCTTATAAACGGCAGCTTCGTTGTTCGTCTCGACAAAGCCCTGGCGGCCCGGAAGTACAAACAGGTACCCGTGATCCCTTACCAGAAGTTCATCACGAATGGCTACGGTGATTCCCCGCGCGGCGCTCTGGTAGCGCGGTTCATCGAAAACTTTCGCGGCCCGCAGCAGCGCCCAGGCAATCAGAAGATCGCCATCACTGGCGTTGTTTGGGTCATCTATGCAGCGGGCATCGCTGCTTATGCACGGGCTATAGCGCCAGCTGAACAGGCCGTCGTCGCGGCCGAGGGTATCGCGAGTCCAGCGCCAGAGTGCCGCAAAGCGTTGCCGGTCGCCAAAGTGGGCGGCGAGCAGCATGCCGTAGCCCTGGCCTTCACTGTGACTCACGCCGCCGTTGTCGGTATCCACGATACGACCCTGGCGATAGTAGCGGTCCAGGTACTCCTGCCACTGAGCCGTCGGGGCCCACCGCTCGCTGCAGGCATTGAGCAGTAGCGACAGGGCGAGCGTCAGCATCGCCGTGACGACGACTGATTTACCAGTCTTCGCTGAGGGCTTCATCGCGCCGCCGAAGGAGACGGAAGGCTATCAGGCTGAGCAGGAAGATAATGCCTGCCAAAGCACCGAGCCACAGCCATGGATGGTTGCTCAACCATAACCGCAGGCTCAGCCAGGGCGAATCGCTATCACCGATCACATGCACGGGCTCGACCCGCATGACCAGTTCAGCCTGGCGGTTATTACGCCAGGCAAAGACGTCACCGTCTAGCTGTCCCCATAGTGCCGGCTCAATGAGGTCGGCGACCCGGCGAATCAGTACGCTGTCGCTTTCGGCGGTCAGCAGCAGGCGCGTGCTTGCCGCATCGCCGCGGGCTGCGTGCAGCACCGCGAGGTCACCCAGACTGCTGGTCAGGGACAGCTCGCCACCGCTGATTCGCGGGGCTTGATCGTCGCCGTAGGAGAGGCTGCTGATGCGTTCGTACAGGGTGTTCTGCAGTTGGTAAGGCGCTTGCTGCGTGGCACCCAGGGCGAGGGCAACACGGTCACGTTCGGCTTTTGGCAGATCCTTGAGACTGGCCATGTACAGGGCGCCCGCGCTCGTATCCCCGGTATTGCCGGTCGTCAGGTACAGTTCCTCAATCAGGACACCGGCGGCCTGAGCCAGACGTCCGGCCACAGTCAGCCCGGCGCCCGTGAGAGCGGCATTGCCCAGAGCGATGGGTACGGTTTGCCCCGGGGCCTGTCCGGACAGGGGATAGCCCGTGCGGCCAAGCAGGGCGAGATCTGGCTGTCGCGAGGCGCGTCCGGCCTCGGGCAGGACTATCGAAGAAGTGTCGCGAAGGTTGAACAGCAGGTGGTCCGAGCTGGGGCGATCGCAGGGCGCGTCTGAGAGTGTTGCGCGCAGATTTACCTCAAGACTTAACGCGTTGCGTCCACCGCGCAGAATGCGGGCCGGTATGGTGAGACGGTAGCGGTAAAACGCGCCACCATCAGGATTGTCCAGGGCGATACCGCCGATAACCTGGCCATTGACCAACACACTCACGGTGGAGGCGGGGCCGAGTGCCGGCGCGTAGCCGAAGTCGAGAAAGAGCTGTGCATCGGCGCTCTCGTTCACATAAAAATCCGCGGGTAGGATGACGGGAATTTCGGTAAGGAATTGCCCGGCACCCCGAAAGCTTCGCGAGCCGCTGCCAAGAGCCGCAAACCTGTATTCGTTACCTGGGCGCAGCCCCGCATTGATCGTGCTGTCCGGGGCCGGGCCGTCTTCGGTGAGGCTGTCGACGGTCAGGTCTGCACCGCGCTGCAGTGGATCCAGCATGCGGCCCAGCACACGGGCTGCCATGAGCACCTCGTCGTCATTGTTTCCGCTGACAATCAAGCGGTGGGCGGCGCGGTAGCGCTGTGGCTCGTCGCCGGGATCTGCCGAAAACGTTCCCGCAGCCGGAGTGGCCTGAAGCCCGAGGTAAGGACCGGTGATCGCCTTCCGTGTTTGCTCATCGAGGACGTTGGCCAGGCCGTCGCGAGTACCCACGAGAACGTGGAAATGCTGGTCTGTCGCGTTGAGGTAGTGGGCAACCGTTCGCGGATCAAGGGGATCGTCCTGCCGCAGGGCACCATCTGCATTCAGGGCAAAGGTCTCCCCGGGCGCGCCCCGCGACAGACTGCGATGCACGAATTGCAGCGCCCGATACTCACGGCGCAGGGCCAGTGCCTGGGCAATCCGGGGCAGGGCGTCGCGATAGATAGCGCCGCTCGCCGGCGCTGTGTCCGGTGTGAGCAGCAGGGCTGTGCTTTCGCCGCCGACCCCCGGATTGTAAAGTGCAGAAAGTCCCGCCAGCTCCGTCGGATAGCGTCGCGTGAATGACACACTGAGGGTCGAGCGAAACAGGTCCAGCTCAGTCCACAGCTCCGGGGCGTTGCTGTCTTCGCACATCTCGACCGCGCGCTGGGTAACGAAAAATTCCACCGAGTTAAAGCCTTTGCGCCATAGTTCCGGGGGAATGCTGACCGGATAGGCTAGCTGGGGTTGATCGCCTCGCAGAGGAATCTGGGCAATCGTCGCGTTATTAAAGCGCACTCCGAGTATTGAGCGTTTCGGAAGCAGCGCGATGGAGTTGGTCGCATGCAGTTCCAGGGTCGCTTCACGGACTTCGCTAACGCCGGCAAGCGGGATCGACAGAGTAAACGTAGCGCTAACCCCCTGCAGGCGCGGCTGGGCAGGGCCTCCCGAGAACTCGGTGAGGCGGTTGCTGATCCGATCCTCCTGCTGCGCCGTGGCCGCATGAGACCCGATAATGCTGCAGGATACCAGCAGCATCCTTGAGAGTAGTGCGGTAACCAAGTGCTTAGACATAATTCTGTTTACCTTGAAAAAACTTGCCAATCCAGCGTCGCAGCACAAGTCGTGCGTGGTCGCGCAGGGGCGCACCAACAGATCCGATAAGCATCCCCAGAGAGCGGAGGGCGGACATAGGCCGTTGGCGTCGTCGTTGCAGGGCCTCGAGGCGGCGCTCGTCACCACGGGCAAAACGAATGAGTGCCTGTTGGTCGGATTCTGTGGCAGGGCTAAAGCGGCAGCGCACAAGACCCTGGGGTCCCGCATCGCCCAGCGCCTCAAGCGGTATGCGCTCGCCATGCCCGCTTTCTGGCGAGAGCACGTACAGGGCCTGCAGCGTTACCGGTTTTCCAAACATGTCCCGGTGCTCCGGCATGAGGCAAGCCGAACAGCCGCCCATTGATACATCGCTCAGAATCGCCGTAAACATGCTGCCCTGCTCGCTCTCCAGAAGCACGCGATCGCTGGCCGAGATTCGCGGTACATCGCGCGTCTGGCGCTGTTCGACGATAACGGCCAGGGCGCCGAGCACCAGGAAGCTGTTGAACAAGTGCCACAAGAGGACAAAGACGGTGAGCTCCCGGGTCATCGGGTCGTGGAGCAGGCTCTCAAAACCTCCGACCAGTCCCACGATCATAGCCAGCAGCAGCAGATAGAAAGGCCCGGTGCGGGGCGAAATCGTGGTTTTGCTCAGGTTCTGGCCTTTCGGCGTGACGACAAAACGGGGACTCTCGGGGTGGATCAGGGCGTCGATCACGGCGCGCACCGTGAAGACACTTTGCAGCACCTCATAGAGTTCAGAGACCAGTGGCCAGCGCGTTCGTCCGTGCAGTAGATAGGCCACAGAAAACGTTCCAATGACGTGCGGCAGCGTGAATGCCAGGATGTCTGCCGGTGAGGCCTTATAGATCTGCAGCCCCAGCACTAGGAATAGCAGGGGTATCAGTAAGAAGGTAATGCGAGCGAAGGGAAACAGCCAGAATGAAATCGCATTCATATAGCCCAGGCGCTGGTGCCAGCGTAACCCGGGTTTGCTCCAGGGTTTTTCAAAACGCAGGATCTGAATCATGCCCTGGGCCCAGCGCACGCGCTGGCGGATCATTCCATCGAAGGTTTCCGGCGCAAGTCCTGCGACCAGGGGCTCATCAAGATAAACGGAGCGGTAACCGCGCGCGTGGAGACGCAGACTGGTCTCGGCGTCCTCGGTCACTGACTGCCCAGCGATACCACCGACTTCCTCGAGATGAGTTCGTCGCAGTATTGCGGCCGAACCGCAGAAAAATGATGCATCCCAGAAATCCATACCGCGCTGGATCGTGCTGTAAAACATGTCGGTTTCGGAGGGGATTCGGTTGTACGCCCGGAAAAAGTTTCTCTCGACCGGATCGGGGTTGATCATCTGGTGCGGTGTCTGCACCAGAAATACGTCGGGATCCCGGATCATCCAGGGTACCGTTCGCGCAAGGAAGCCAGTGGTGGGTGCGTGATCAGCGTCAAGTACAGCCACAAGATCGCCGTGTGTATCTGCGAGCGCCTCATTGAGATTGCCCGCTTTGGCGCCAATGTTTCGCGCTCGCGTGTGGTAAGTCACCCCCAGCCGCTGGCACAGGGCCTTCAGCGTTACCCGCCGCTGCCGGGCTGTTGCGGCAAGGGTCTCATCGTCCGAATTACAGCGCTGGTCTGTGCCCCCATCGTCCAGGAGATGAACGCTATAGCGGTCGTGGGGATAGCGCTGTTGCAACGCGGCGCGCAGGGTGGTCTCCAGTAATGACGGGGACTCGTCATAGGTTGGTATGAGGATGTCCACGCAAGGCAGCGACTGTTGGGCGGCATCGGACAATTGGGAGATATCAAGGCTGGGGCGTCGCATCGGCACGACGCTCATCAGGCAGCCGCCGAGATAGGTGGCGATCGCATAGCACTCGGCCGCAAAGAGGAGCAGGGCACCCGCCAGCGACGCCGGGTCATCGATATTAAGCGTGTAGAGCGCGCGCCAAGCCAGGTAACGCATGCTGATCGCCGCGCCGACGATAAGTAAAGCAACCCGCGCCAGGCTGAGGCCATCGTCCCTGTACCCGGCCACTAGGCCCAGCAGAAGCAGCGCGACCACAAGGCAAATTCCGACCGCGAGTTGGCTGGCGGCATCCATGGGGGCGATCAGAAACAGGCTCAGGAGGCAGCCCATAGCCGCCAGAATGCCGAGATTGCGCTGCGCAGTGCTCATGCGGTCGTGCGTCCTGCGGGCACCGAAAACCGCGAGGTCGGACCGGGTCGCGCAGCGCTTGCGAGCACGGCCTGGTTGCTGCGGTCCCGGAGGATCCAGGTCTGGGCGTCACGGGTGGCCGACACACCTGCCACGTGCAGCCTGCGCAGCAGGCGCTGGCAGCGCGCCTGCTCGAGGGCGCGCCACACGGCAGCGGGCGGCAAACAGAGCAATGTCCCGATAACGCCGATAGCCAGCAGAAAGACCAGGGACGGCGGGAGTATTGATCCCGAGAATATCGCAAGGCCCAGCGGCGCTGCGCAGCCAGTCAGCAGGGCGAGCAGCGTCGCGACGGTGAGACGTGCGCGGTACCGGCGGGCGTCGGCGCTGATCAGGATCGTCAGCCGACGATCCCAGCGCGCGAGGCTGTCCCGAGTCGGCGGAGTGGCGCGCAGAAGTGCCTCGACCGTTTGGAGTTTGTCATTGGTGGCTTGCGTGATCATTTGGGAGAAGTTTACGCCTAACCCATCACGAGCGCGCTTTTTTTATGGCGGATTTAGCGATATTTCCGGAGATTAATCTTTAGATTTGCGATGGTGTGCACGCCCGGCGGACTATGGGGGCACCGAGGCCCCTGAGCTCACAGCGGGTTGCGGCCCTGCACCTCAACGGGTATCGCCAAGTTAAATCACCGAAATTGATACAATACGGCGATGAATACATACAAACGTCACCGGTTTCAGCTAGGCGCCCCCCGCCCGATATCATTTTCTACGCCGTCTGGTTCTACTACCTCTTCAATTTAAGCCACCGTGATATAGAAGATCTACTCGCGGAACGAGGCATCACAGTAAGTCGCGAAGCGGTCAGACTCTGGCACCCAAAGTACTCGCTACGCTCATGGCGCAGGCTCTGCATCAAGTTCGGAGCGATCTATTCCCGTCGATTGAAGCGAAAGCCCCCTTTTTTTATACGCCGTATTTTATGGGGACAGGCCACGGTTTAATCCAGTTATTCGTTACTTTCTTGTTCTCTGAATGTTGTACGGATTAAACCGTGGTCTGTCCCTGAAACTCAAAAATCAAACGGCCGCTTGGGCTTTTCTCGCGATTGCTGCAAATGATTTCCGAATAGACACCGTTCAACAAGGGCAGTATCAAAGAAGGGATGAAGCTCTTTGATTTTATCGTTCTCGAATCGAAATATCTCACAATAGGTCTGGTAGTACATATCGCGGTATCGGCAAGTTAAGTGTTTGAGATCAGAGCCAGGACTATTCTGATCTCAAACACTTAACTTGCCATTACCGTTCACCAGGCTCAATCTCAAAGTAGTCACATGATCGTGTGGGGATGGAATCGCGGTGCGGCGACTGTCAGTTATTCTTACACTCGTGTGTGTGAACTGGATCTGGCAGTTCTCCCAGATTTTATTAAAATATTGATTCATATGACTATTCCAATTTATGGCATGATATTTGCGTTGGCTATTAGGATGCCTGGGAGGGTAAGGATAAATGAAAAGACCACTACTTTTTTTTGCCAGCCTGGCCATAGTGCTACCCGCCTCGGCGAGCCTGCTCTTCGACCTGACCGTGGACGGCGGCCTCTTCGGCAGCGGCCATATCGGTTTCGATGCAACGTCCATTACTGAGTTTGAGTTCACGGTTGAATCGATCGACCCGCTCAGTCCCAATTCTGCGCCATTGCCCTTCACGTTTGGCGCAGCGGATGTTGAAGCCGCAGACTGGTACGTAAATAACGGCGTACTTGCCTACCTGGAACTGGATACTTTTACCCTTATCGGCGCCAACCCCGATCACCAATATGATCTCACTCTGTCGTTCCAGCGCAGGACCGCGCAGCGGAAGAAGACACCGGCGCCGGAACTCCCTGACTCCTGGGGGGATATAAACATTAACGAGCTTGACAGCCTGGGTTGTGGTTTTCCTGTGAAGATGAAGAGACCAGTCCTGCCTTTGACGCCCACCGGCGCTGGCTATTTTGAGTTCTGTTCCAGCACAATTGATCCTGATCCTGATCGCGGCCGCCGGGTCGCGGTCAGTGTGGGTAGCCTGAGTTCGCCTGTGTCTGTGCCGGAACCCCCGGTTCTGGTACTGATGGCCATTGGGCTGCTGATGGTGCGGTTCGTCGGACGCAAAATCCGACGGTAATTCACTCTTTTGCCTCTGTCAGTTGATAGTGCTTTGCCCCTGCTCAGGCTGGGCACCCCATAACAGTTTCCCCCAGAGAACCTGACTAAACACATCTGCGTGATCGTCGGACCATGTGGTATTGGCATGGCCCGATTCCAGCCGCTCCCAGTTGCCGGAGTTTTCGAGCGGCTCCAGTGACTTTTTGGTTCTGGCCAACACTACCCATGTGGAGGCAAATCCTCCCTGTGACTTGGCCAGAGAATCCGGGTAATAATCTTGCAGCAGCCCTGCCAGTGCACGGTCCCGCGCGAGAGCACCGACCACGGGTACCAAATCTATAAACCGGTTTGAAAGGTGAAGTACTAGTAGCCCGTCTGCTTTAAGCTTGCTCAGGTAAGTGTTCAGGGCCTCTCTTGTCAGCAGGTGTACGGGTATTGAGTCGGAACTGAAGGCGTCCAATATGATGGCATCGTAGCTGGCCTCGGGCGCCTGAGAAATAACAAGGCGACCGTCGCCTGTGGTGATCTGCGTATTGGAGCCGCAGTTCTCCAGGTAAGTGAATAGATCGGGGTCAGTGGCGATCTCGATGATTCGCGTATCGATTTCAATGAAGGTCAGGTTCATTGACGAAGGCAGCAGGCAGGTAATGGCGCCGGCACCCAGTCCAATAGCTGCGATGTCGGCGTCAGGCGTTGCCGCATCCAGGGCCCGGGCTACCTGTCCCATGGGGCCGGCGCGGTTGTAGTAGGTCAGTGGCTCCTTGCTCAGCGCCGTAGTGAGCGCCTGGGCCCCGTGTATCGTCGTGCCACTGAAGAGCAGCCTGAGCTTGTTGTCGGGGCTGTTGGAAACTTTGTAGACGCCATGGAAACTGCGAAAATTTCTGTCATCGTTCAATTCACCCTGGGCGACAAAAGCAACGAAGAGCGCGCTTACAGCGAGACCGAAGCGCAGCGTATGTCTTTGCAGTGACAGCAGCACCAGCGCTACAGCGCCGAGGTAGATCATGCCGAACACAGTGCCGGAAGTCTTAATGTCTACTGCATCGAGTAACAGGGGAGCAAGAACAAGCCCGAGAAAGCCGAGGAGTATTGCGCTACTTTTCAGCCACGGATGGCGCTCTACAGAACTGTCTGAAGGGCGCAGGAAAACGGCGGCCACCAACAGCAACGGGTATTCTGCTACCGTGACAAACAGGTTGGGCGCCATAACCGCAGCGACGAATCCGCCGCTGGCGCCGCCCAACGCCAACCAGAAATAGAACTCGGTGAGGTGGTCAGGGTCCGGCGCTTCGGCGGCCAGGCGGCCGTGGCATACCATACAGGTGGAGAAAAGGCCGGCCAAGTGCAGTGCAAACAACCACCAGGCGTCCTCGATAAAGAAGTAGATTGCCAGCGCCATCAGGCACCAGGTGTGCAGCTCCAGCATCCAGGACGGCCTGAGTACTTGCCGGTCGGCGAAGGTGAACACGAACGTGACCAGGTATACCGCCAATGGCAGCACCCAAATGAACGGCGCGGCGGCAATGTCCGTGGCCAAGTGCAGGGTCACTGCCAGCAGCAGCGCGGACGGTACCGCCGACAACAGGAACCAGCGTGTGCGCTGTCCCAGGTTTATGGTCGCACGCCTTGCGACAGTCCCAGCGCCTTCACGATGCGCTGTTGCTGCCTGTTGCCGAATGGCCCGGATACCGAGGAAACACAGGCTGGCCGCCAGGACCACAAAAAATAAGCTCCAGGCGATATTCTGGCCGGCGATCGAAAAAGCGGGCTCGAACAGGAAAGGGTAACTGAGCAATCCCAGCAGGCTGCCGGCGTTGCTGACCGCGTAAAGACGATACGGGTTGTCCAACTCGCTTTTCTGAGCAAGGTTATACCAACGTTGCAAGAGCGGCGACGTGCTGGCGACAATAAAAAACACTGGTCCGATTTCCAGGGCGAGTACGTAGAGAAGCGTCAGGTAGGGCATTTCCTGCTCCGCCGCCGTGAGCCTGTCCGGCACGTCGACGGGAAGAAAGGCGAGAGCGATCAGTGTCAGGATTATGTGCAGTACTACCTGGCCTTTGACCGGAAGCCGTACCGTAGTCAGGTGTACGTAGACATAACTGAGCAGAAGAACCGACTGGTAAAAAAACAGGGTTACATTCCACACCGAAGCGGAGCCGCCGAACAGCGGCAGTAGGCGTTTGGCGTACATGGGCTCAAACCAAAACAGGAGAAAAGCCGCAGCGAAAATCGCGCAGGCGAAAGTTGCACTTGAGCCAGGAATCCGTGCCACTGTCAGTCGCCGCTCCCTGCGGTTAGCAAAATTTGATTTGTCTGGCGATCATCGGGTGCCCTGGATTTTATTTTCCTTATTCAGGCTGATGGTTCGGATAACTGACGAGGTGTTGCGCCGAAGTTTACCACGGCGTTAGAAAATTTGGCCCCACTTATTGTCGACTTCGCAGCGCGCCGCGCTATTGACTAACCACTAAGCGAGAGCGATTAGCTTATTTATAGTAACTGGTGGCTAGCAGATTGTGGTGTGCAGGGGCGTTAATGCTACCTATACTCTGCGCCGTATACAGCAGATCGAGAAACTCAGTACGCCCAGGAAACGTCAGGTGATGCAGGTGATTGATACATTTATCGAAGCTGAGCAACTAAAAAAGGCCTGACAATCAGCAGCTAAAAAAGCCCTGCGCAACGACAGGGCTAAGGGATTCGTTTCTCTACAATAAATAAATCAATAACTTACCTGGATCAAACTTCACGGCAATGAACATAATGCGGAGTTATGCTCAGTGCAAAGCACGGTACTGCCAACTTAACTGGCCTGAAATTGCGGTACTGCCAAGTTGAAAGCCTGTAACTGTTAGAATCAGCGAATGAATACTTATAAACGCCACCGATTTCAGCTATACATTCAGAGTCGATAATTAGCCGCTTATAACTTAAGCACAAAGGAGATCACTTTGTATTGGGCAGCTAGGTTTATAATGGTATCTTAGACAGATAGCAGGAGTCAGGGCATGTATCAAGCTTATATAAGTGATGAAGACACGATTTTTGTTCGTCATTACGGCACTTATGAGGGCGCCGAAGGGTTTTCTGCGGTTATAAGTATCCTAGAATCTAGTACTGATACCCCTCGGATCAAAGGGGTGTGCCTTGATATTCAGGCCGTCACTGATGTAAGCCTCCACGATACCGATCGCGCAAACGCCACTTTTCTTGTACGTAAACTCGCAGGCTTTGGTCAGGAAATTAGTTCGATATGTATCGTTGAAGTTTACGATCCAGAGAACGTGGCGATAAACGAAGTCTTCGTTGAGAGAGACCGGTTACTTGCAAGCGCCGTTCTTGATTTAAAAACTTTCCAAAGAGTCCCTAGCGTGCCAGAAGCCTTAAAGGCATTAGGCTTACCCGTGGATTACTGTATCGAGTATCCCCCCGAAAAATAATATTGAAGCAACTCCTCTTCACTCCCTCGGGCGCTTCGACTCCTTCTCATATTTTTTATAGACATTGGACACCCTAAGGCTCAGAATAATGTTTATGGATCTGTTCATGAAACAGTAGTAAACGCATTCCTGAGTGTGCGTTATGCAAATGCGAGTCAACTGAACATGTACCAATCTTATATTAGCGATGATCTGCTAGCGTTTATTCGTGTTTACGGTATTGTTGAGGGCGCCGAAATATATGAGGCGCTTCTAAGTACCATAAAATCTAATCCTCCTATCGCGCAGCTCAAGGGCGTGTGCTTTGATGTAAGAGCTGCCACTCACGTGACCCTTGTCGACAGCGATCGCGCAAAAGGCTCTTTTCTAACAAGTGTACTCGCGAGCTATGGCCAGGATATTAATTCGCTATGTCTAGTTGGTATTCTCAATCCAGAGAACGTCTCTGTAAACAAGATCATACTTGAAAGAATTGAGAGAGTCTTAAGCCCCATCCTTGGACCTAAAGCTATTCAAGTAGTCTATAGCGTGCCAGAAGCCTTAAAAGCATTAGGCTTACCCGTGGATTACTGTATCGAGTATCCCCCCGAAAAATAATATTGAAGCAGGCCAGCACCATTAGATATCATTTCCTACGCTGTTTGGCTCTACTACAGATTCAATCTGAGTCATCGTGATATCGAAGATTTACTGGCTGAACGGGGGATCACTGTCAGTAGAGACGCGATCCGACTCTGGTACCCAAAGCACTCGCTACGCTCATGGGGCAGGGTCTGTATAAAGTTCGGTGCCATCTATACACGTCGATTGAAACGAAAGCACAGAGGCGATGGCGATACTTTCTACATCGATGAAGTTTTCGTCAAAATAAATGGTAAACAGCATTATCTGTGGAGAGCCGTGGATCAGGAGAGCCTGCCCCATGAGCGTAGCGAGTGCTTTGGGTATGGTGAAGTGGTCGATGTGTTTCTGCAGGCCAAGAGAGATGGAGCCTCCGCAAAACGCTTCTTCAGAAGGTGATTGCGAAGTCATGGCGGTGAACCCAGGAAGATCGTGACCGATAAGTTGCGTAGCTATGGTGTAGCGCATCGAGAGCTGATGCCCCAGGCGATCCACAGTACCCAATAGTATGAGAACAACCGGGCTGAGCAGTCGCATGAGGCTACCCGTGTTAGGGAGCGAGGGATGCGGAGGTTCAAGTCGGCCAGACAGGCTCAGCGGTTTTTGGGTTCCCACGCTGCCGTCAGTAATCTATTCAACCTACGTAGGCACAAGGTCGGTGCTCAGCATTACCGTGATCTCAGGATAAGTGCGTTTACTGAATGGAGTAGCGCAGTTGCTTAAGATCAGAGCCAGGACTACTCTGATCTCAAACACTTAACTTGCCAATACC
>JBLIIW010000075.1:0-16644 GCA_047635315.1 Halieaceae bacterium
CGCCCGCTTCAATGCGCAATTGCACCAGGCGACGCGTGTCTGGGCTCATGGTGGTTTCGCGCAGCTGCAGCGGGTTCATCTCACCCAGGCCCTTAAAGCGCTGTACGTTGACCTTAGCTCTCATCTTTTCGGCCTCGATACGATCGAGTACACCCTGTTTTTCCGCTTCGTCCAGGGCGTAGAACACCTCTTTGCCAATATCGATGCGCTACAGAGGCGGCCCGGCACTAACGCGCTTGCGCACCACTTTTTTCGCGCTGCGCAGACGACTCTGGGCGTTGCTGATGCACAGCTCTGCCAGAGCTTCGGCGTCAGCTGTGTGTTGATTGAGCCACCGGCGAAAGCGTCCTTTGCCACGCCGGCAACGAAGGCAGCGGCCTCACGAGAGCTCAGTCGCTCTTTGGTCTGGCCGGAGAATTGCGGGTCATCGAGCTTGGATGAAAGCACATAGCTGCAGCGGTCCCAGATGTCATCCGGGGTTAGCTTCACGCCCCGTTGCAACAGCGAACGCCGCTCGCAGAAGTCACGCAAAGCATCCAGCAGGCCGGTGCGCAACCCGTTCACCTGGGTTCCGCCTTGCGATGTCGGAATAAGATTGACGTACGACTCGGTGATCAACTCGCCACCTTCCGGCTGCCACTACAGCGCCCAGTCCACCGCTTCCGTGCTACCGCTAAAACTGCCG
Source organism: Halieaceae bacterium (assembly GCA_047635315.1). Lineage (GTDB taxonomy): Bacteria > Pseudomonadota > Gammaproteobacteria > Pseudomonadales > Halieaceae > Congregibacter. The sequence continues at coordinate 686 of JBLIIW010000075.1, forward strand.
GTAAAGGGGGATTCAGGGAGTACTGGCAGGCCTTCGGTCGCCGTCAGCCGGTAGTCGCTCAGGCCATCTTCGTAGTACCACTCTTCTTTTTCGTTCTTTTTCTCGTCGAGGAAAGTCACTCGCAGGCCGGGGCATAGCACCGCTTTGGCGCGCAGCACATGCAACAAGCGCGCAATAGAAAAATTCAACGAATCGAAATACTGCCCGTCGGGCATAAAGCGCACTGAGGTGCCGAGTATAGGAAGGATTAATACCCCCTGATTTTGCTCAATCTGCTACAAGGTCCCGGCTGCTGGCAATCGACAGAAGATTTCATCCATGTTTTTGCTCATATAATGCAGGATCGAAGAGAGGAGCAAAAAGCTGGCTTATCAAAAAATATCATCACCAGGCTCGTGGAGTTTTTTTTCGGAGTTCCCAATATTGCCATCAACGTTAGCGAGTTTGAAAAGGCTACCTATTGTAATCGGGCCATGCTGTAGTGGACGCTGAGCTGACTGCGATGCCACAGCCCATGTTCCAGACAGGGAGGCTTCTTCTCCGGCCATTTGATCGGGAGGATGCGCCGCGTATACAGGAGCTTGCGGGGGATAAGAGAATTGCAGATCCGACGCTTAGTATTCCGCATCCTTACCCGGATGGTGCCGCTGAAGTTTGGATTGCAAGCCACCGGGATGGCTGGGATCGAGGGACATTGGCTTCATTCGCCGTAACGCTGTCGAAGACATCGGAATTGATTGGCGCAATCAGTCTTATGGATGTAGATGCGGAGTCTGCTGAGCTGGGTTATTGGATTGGTGTTCCGTACTGGGGTATGGGATACGCTTCCGAGGCCGCTTCAGCCACCTGCGAGTTCGCTTTCAGGACCCTTAAAGTTCATCGCGTGTATGCTCGACACCTGATCGCAAATCCTGCTTCGGGTTCAGTGCTGATCAAGTCGGGTTTTTCATGTCGTGGGAACGAGGTGATTGATGATTGGAAAGATGGAAGGTCGGCTCAGGTGAAGAGTTATGAGCGCCGCAAGGTCTAACAAGGCGCGGCAGGCAGGCGTCTCTAGGTCGTGGGCCGCACGGGTTTTTGCATATAGCTCACCAGGGTGTCGCCACCACGGTAGTCATTTGCGCTCATCAGGGAGTCGAGGAACAGATAAAAAAGTTCTGCCTGGGAGCTGACTTCGAGTTTTGCATAGGCATGTTTGCGGTGCAGCTTGACAGTTTCCACGGATATGCCCAGCCGTGCGGCCACGGACTTGGTGCTGTGGCCGTGCAATACCATGTTGATCACCTGTGTTTCGCGCACGGTGAGCAGGCTCGATCCGAAGTCATCCAGGGCGAGGTGCAGTTGCCGGCGCAGGCCATCGTCGCTGCCATTCTCGGTATTCCAGTGTTCGAGGCACAACCCCTCAACGGCCGGGCGCAAGCTGCGCAGCAGAGAGCTCTGCGGGGTCGTAAAACGGCGTCCCGCGAGCCTGCCCAGAGCCACGTTCACAAAGCCGCCCCGGCCGAGATCTACCAGATAACCGCATTCGTCGCTAAATCCACAGTTGCTGTACCAGCTGCGGTAGTACTCGCTGTCGCGAAAACGCTCCGGGGCCAGTTCCTGCAGCCGGAACAGGCCAAAGCGGCCCTGCTTCGCGGCGGCCTGGTAAAACGGGTCCAATAGAAAGGCACCGGCTAGAAAGCGCTCCATGGTGTCTGCGCTGCGGGCCTGTGCTGCCTCCCGGTACACTACCGTTGGCAGGCTGCCCAGGGGGTAATACAGAACGGTGGCGTCGTCCACGGGAGCGAGCCCGCGGAGGCCGCTGATAAGCTGGGCCGGGAATGACGTCTCGCCCAGGCACGGCAGGCAGTCTGCGACGAGCTGCGACAGGGCGGAAAGCGCTTTTTCTACAGACTGTGACACGATGGGTCTACTGTGTGGGGTCAGGTGAAAGCGCATCATAATGCGCCGTCACTGCGCCTAACACCAGTGCGGTATGGCTCCGGTCGTACCCATGGCGCAAACTGTGCAACATAAATTACATTGCTGGAATCAGGTGAGGAAGCATGGGTAATACACGGTGGGACAAGCTGGACTGGAGTGACCCCTTCGCCCTGGAGAGGCAGCTCTCCGACGAGCAGCGTATGGTGCGCGACAGCGCCGCCCAATATGCCGCGGATCGGCTTCTGCCCCGGGTTCGCGATGCCTTTAGACGCGAGGAAACAGACCTGGAAATCTTCAGGGAGATGGGGGCCCTGGGCCTGCTCGGTTCCACCATTGAAGGCTATGGCTGCCCCGGGGTGGATTACACCAGCTACGGTCTGATCGCCCGCGAGGTAGAGCGGGTCGATTCCGGCTACCGATCAATGATGAGCGTACAGTCCTCGCTCGTAATGTATCCGATCTACGCCTTTGGCAGCGAAGCGCAGCGCGAGAAGTATCTGCCAGAGCTTGCCAGTGGTGAGTGGATCGGGTGTTTCGGTCTTACGGAGCCCGATCATGGCTCGGATCCCGGGGGTATGATTACCCGCGCGCGCAGTGTCGATGGTGGCTACAGCATCAGCGGCGCGAAGATGTGGATTACCAATAGCCCCGTGGCTGACGTGTTCCTTGTCTGGGCCAAGACTGACGACGGGCGTATCCGCGGCTTTATCCTGGAGAAGGGCATGCCCGGTCTGAGCGCGCCGAAGATCGAGGGCAAGCTAGCCCTGCGAGCATCGGTGACCGGTGAGATCGTTATGGATGATGTCGTGGTATCCGAAGAGCAGCTGCTTCCCGATGTACACGGTTTAAAGGGGCCCTTCAGTTGCCTCAACAATGCGCGCTACGGGATCGCCTGGGGCGCTCTGGGTGCGGCCGAAGCCTGCTGGCATGCGGCACGCAACTATACGATGGAGCGGAAGCAATTTGGCCGGCCGCTCGCCGCCAACCAACTGGTGCAGCTGAAACTTGCGGATATGCAAACTGAAATCGCGCTGGGATTGCAGGGCTGTGTGCGTGCGGGTCAGCTCATGGACACAGGTGGCATCGCCCCGGAGCTGATTTCGCTTATCAAGCGTAATTCCTGTGGCAAGGCGCTGCATATCGCCCGCCAGGCGCGCGATATGCTGGGTGCGAACGGTATTTCCGACGAGTATCCTGTGATGCGTCACATGCTGAACCTCGAAGTTGTGAATACCTACGAGGGTACGCACGATGTCCACGCGCTTATTCTCGGTCGCTCACAGACGGATATTCCTGCCTTTTCATAGCCTTTGGGGCCAGACTGGAAGAGAACCTGCCCACACGCTGTGGGCCCTCTCGACTAATAGCGGAGTTGAGCCTTGAAGCTGTTTTTGAAAATTCTCGGATTAGTGGGCCTGTTACTGCTGGCTCTGGCGCTGTTTCTTACTTTTTCGCATCAGCCTGAGGACTTTCCTGCGGGTTCTGAAAGTGCCGCGCGGCTGCAGAGTGGCCCCTGGACGGTGGCGACGCTTAAGGAAGAATTCGTCGACACGGGTCGTCCCACGCAGGCGAATGCCGATTTTACCGGCGCGGACTCACGCACTCTCCCGGGCACTGTTTGGTATCCGCAGGAAGCCGAGGCCGGCGCTGTGCCGCTGCTGGTTTATAGCCACGGCTTCACTTCCCTGCGCAGCAACGGCGCGTACCTGGGGGAGCATCTGGCCAGCCACGGCTTTGTGGTGGTGGCCGTTGATTACCCGCTCACCTCTATGGGCGCCCCCGGTGGCCCGATGGTGAGCGATGTGGCGAATCAGCCCGCAGACGTGAGTTTTTTGCTTGATACGTTGCTGGGCTACAGCGCGGTGGCGGGACATGCGCTGTCCGGCAGGATCGACGCGCAGCGTATCGGGGCCCTGGGTGTTTCCCTCGGCGGGCTCACCTCGACGCTGGTCGGCTTTCACCCGCAATGGAGCGATTCGAGGATCAGGGCCGTGCTGTCAATCGCCGGCCCGACCAATTTCTTCCTGCCGGAATTTTTCCGGCACGCGGATCCGGCCTTCATGATGCTGGCGGGTGATCTGGATGTACTGGTTCCCTACGCAAGCAACGCGGCAACCGTGCCCGAGAAAGTCCCGGGTGCCGCGTTGGTGACGATTCACGGCGGGTCTCATACGGGATTTTCCGGTGGCACCGCGATGCTGCGCGCCATGAAGAACACTGACGCACTGGGCTGTTTCGCCGTGCAGCGCAACATAGCGCCGGATGAACTCGATAAGTCGGCTGGCCTGCTGGGCGCCCCGGGGCAGGGAATCGATTACAGCGTCGCCAATGAACTGTGCACGGTTGATCCCCTGCCCAAGACCCTGAATGTGCTCAGGCAGCAGATGATTGCGCGTGTCGTGGTCAGGGCATTCTTTGACAAGACCCTCGCGGCCGATCCGGCGCGGCGCGCAGCAGCGGCGCTGTTTCTTGAAACGCAGCTGGATGCAGAGCTGGCTGATGTGAGCTACGAACGTAGGGAAGCGGACTGATCAGCCCACACCGACCACGAAGCTGGCGCAGGTGGTTGCGGAGCCTCCGACGTTGAGCATTTGCATGTTCTGCGCGTCCCTGATCTGGCAGTAGCCCGCCCTCCCGCTTACCTGCCGTGAGATGTCCAGGAGCATGCGCACGCCGGTTGCCCCCACGGGATGCCCGAGCCCAATCAGCCCGCCACTTGGGTTGATGGGAAAACCGCCGTCGGCGCTGATCCGCCCATCCTCTATTGCCTGCCAGCTTTGTCCCGGAGGGGTGAGGCCGGCGTGGTCGATCGCCATGTACTCGGTGATCGTAAAGCAGTCGTGCGTTTCCAGCCCGTCGAGCGCTGCGGTTTGTGCAAAGCCCGCGCGCTGACAGGCGTCCGTGAGTGTTTGCGCGAGGTGAGGAAAGAGCAGCTGTTGCGCGTCTTGTGACGCCGCGACCAGTTTTGCATCGAGGGTAATCGCGCCACTGCGATGGCCCCAGCCTTTGATACGCGGCAGGTCCTGCAACTGTAGCCCGCGCGCGCTCGCGTATTCCCGGGCCCGTCGCTCGCTGGCCAGGATCACACAAGCCGCACCGTCTGTGATCTGGCCGCAATCCATTTTGCGCAGGCCACCATCAATCACTGGATTGAGCTCATCGTTCTCGCCGAAGCAGCCCTCGGGGAATGCCCAGTTGCGCGTCTGTGCCAGAGGGTTGCGCCGGGCATTGTCAAAGTTGATCTCTGCTATAGCGGCCAGGTGCTTATGCTCGAGCCCGTATTGCGTCTTGTAGCGCTGTGCAATCTGGTCGAAGAGATGTGGCCAGGGGAAGCGCGCATCGCTGGCTTCGTGCCCGCGCCAGCAGGCACTGCCCAGGTATTCGGCGCCGGTTTGCCCGTTGACGTTGCGCATCAGCTCAATGCCCAGTACGCAGGCGGTATCGTAATGGCCGGCTTCAATGTCGCGCATGGCCGCAAGGATGGCCATGGATCCGGATGCACAGGCCGCCTCATGGCGTGCCGTGGGCATGCCCACGAGTTCCGGATAGAGCTGCGCAAAGAAGCCCCCCATCAGACCCTGGCCGGCGAACAACTCTCCGACGAAATTGCCTACGTGACCCACGTCAATGTCCGCCGGCTGCAACCCCGCGTCGGCGAGGGCGGCGTCGAAGGCCTCGGCAAAGAGGTCGATGATCTCCTTCCCCTCGCGGCTCCAGTTGCGCGCAAAATCGGTCTGCGCTCCGCCGATGACATAGATATTCTGCACGGGCTTGTCTCTCATCCAAAAGCGATATGCTAGACAGCGCTGGGCGGGGCCGCAAGCACCGCCCGCAAAGCGGCGATAAGCTTGCCAGCGGCGAATGCTCTGGTTAGGCTCTGGGCAAGTCCATAACAATATGATGAAGTGATATTTTCGGTGGGTGACTCTCCTGCCGGGGAGCAGTCACCGGGGAGCAGTCTATGAATTCGCCCGTTAGTGGAATGCCGGATCCCTTCCCAGTTGCCCGGGCCTGTCTTGGCGACGTGCCGCAGTTTAGTGATGCGCCTGACTGGATCTACCAGTTCGACAATCCGTATTTGCACGGGGTTTATGCGCCAACAACGCAGCAACTTTCCAGCGCGGCGCTGGAAGTTGAAGGTGAGCTGCCCCTGGACCTCTCAGGCGCTTACTTCAGGAACGGCCCCAACCCGGTCTACGAGCCGAAGAATCGCTACCACCCCTTTGACGGTGATGGGATGGTTCACGCGGTGTATTTCGGCGAAGGGCAGGCGAGCTACCGGAATCGGTACGTGAACACGCTGGCGCGGACGGATGAGCAGCGCAGCGGGCTCTCCGTTTCACCTGGCGTTATGGGACCTTTCGACTACAGCCAGTCGCAGTTTGGCATCAGAGACACCTCCAATACGGATGTATTGTTCTACGCAGGCGACCTCATGACGCTCTGGTATAACGCCGGACACCCCTATCGCCTGAATGCGGCTGATCTCGAAACAAAAGGTTACTTCGAACTACAGGGCCGGACGCAGCGGCGCCTTTCTGCACATTCGAAGGTAGACTGGAAAACCGGTGAGCTGCTGTTTTTCGACTACGGTGACGAGCCGCCGTATATGACGTTTGGCGTTGCCGACGCGCAGGGTCGCCTGCTGCGCGAGAGCGCCATCGAACTGCCGGGACCGCGCTTGCCCCACGACATTGGTTTTAGCGAAAACTACGCCATCCTTCACGATCTGCCCTTTTTTCACGATATGGACGTGTTGCGCAAGCATGGTCTGCGCGTACTGACCTTTCACCGTGATATTCCCTCCCGCTTCGGTCTGCTGCCGCGCGCTAGTGTGGGGCAGCAACCGCGCTGGTTTGAATGTGAGCCCTGTTACATTCTGCATGTGAGCAATTGCTGGGAAGAGGGCGACTGGGTGCTCATGGACGGTTGCCGCTCTACCAATCCCATGCCGCAGGCGCGCCCCGGTGAAGGTGAGCTGGCCCACATGCTCGCCTACATGCGACTCGAGGCGAATGCCTATCGCTGGCGCTTCAACCTGCGCACCGGGGAGGTGCGTGAGGGCGACGTCGACGATCTGAATACGGAGTTCAATAAGTCCAACCCCCTTTACCACGGGCGCAAGAGTCGCTTTTCCTATCACCAGCGTATTCCCACGGATGCAGAGGGTGGTCACACGCTGCGCTTCACGGGCCTGGTTAAATACAACAATGACACCGGGCAGTACCAGCACTGGCCCTATGGCGATGGCGTGTACGGCAGTGAAGCGGTGTTCGCGCCGCGTGCCGGCGCTGGTTTTGACAGCGAAGAAGACGACGGCTACGTGATTACCCTGGCGACGGACAGCGGCAGTTGGGAGTCGCACTGTCTGGTATTCGACGCGCGAGATATCAGCCGGGGGCCGATAGCCCGTGTGCGCATGCCGCAGCGGGTACCCGCCGGTTTTCACGCTACCTGGGCACGGGCCGAGGATATGCTTTCCCGCTGAGCGGTCCTACCTGACGATAGTAATTGGTGTAACTGCGGACATGGCTCCGCGCGGATTCAGCGCCTTCATTTCTGGCACCAGCGCCGCCAGTTCACCCTGGCGGTTTTCCGGCGCCGGGTGGGTACTGAGGAATTCCGGCGGGCGATCTTCACTGAGACCACCCATTTTCTGCCACAGGGTGACCGCCGCTGCCGGATCGTAGCCGGCACGCGTGGCCAATTCGATACCAATCCTGTCTGCCTCTGATTCCGCAACTCGACTGTTGGGTAGTTTCAGGGCCAGGTTGGCGACGAGGGCTGCGCCGGCGATGGTCGCGGCGGAGTTATCGGAGGCTATTCCCGCCGCGAGTACGCCGATGTTGATCGCAATGGCCCGGGACATGCGCTCGGCGGTGTGGTTGGCCAGCGCATGGGAAATCTCATGGCCCATGATCTGGGCGAATTCGTCATCGGTTAGTTTCAGTTGCTCGAAAAGACCCGTGTAGGCGGCCATGCGACCACCGGCCATGCACCAGGCGTTGACGGTCGCATCGTCATCAATGACCGCGACGCTCCACTCCCAGTCTTTGCTATTTGGATACAGGGCGATAGCTTCGGTGACGAGGCGCCCGGTGATGGTGGCAACCCGATCCGCTATGAGCGGATCGTCGACCAGCTTGTTTTCCTCGTCGAGGCCTTTCATGGTTGTCAGGTAGGCCTGCTTCGACTCGACAATCGCCGCGTCCGGGGAGATCAGCATGAATTGGCTGCGCCCGGTGGGGCTGGTAGTACAGGCCACCAGCAATGGCAGCAGCAGCGCAGCGATCAGGCGTTTGCTGAAGCGATGTGTAGGGCGCATAGGCTGGTGTCTCCCAGGCTGGCTTATGAATGGGCCGTAGCAGGCCCTTTGGTCCGGGGCCAGCAGATAACCCCCCATCAGATACGGTAGCTGCGCCCGGCCTTCAGGACAAGCGCCGGGCCCAACCTGAGTTACAGACTCAGGGCGTGTTCAGTCGGCGGATCCGCTGTGCGGCGTCCTGCTCCCAGGACGTGGCCGAGAGCATGACATGGAACAACAGGTTCTGCTCGTTGACTCCGGCCGCCGCTGCGGCGCCGGGACCGTGCGCATAGACTGCGACATCCTCGCCCCCATGGGTCTCGGAATTGAGCGGTATCAACGCCTCCTGGTGATAGCCGATGGCCGTGGTGTCCACCTCGCTGATGTCCTGGCGGCCGGTAGTGGGGGGCTCCTGATAGGCCATATCAGCGTTTGCCTCTTCGCCGTAGTCGCGATAGCCACGGCCGTTCATATAACCCAGTGTCGTATAGGGAAGCCCGTCCTCGTCCAGCATTGGGTCGTCACTCCAGGCCGGTACGACCTTGCCGAGGATCGGGTTGCCCCGGCGCGGGTAGCCGGCAATGGTGAACACGTGACTGTGATCAGCCGTGACCAGCAGCAGCGTATCCTCATCGCTCACGCGCGCTGTGACGGCCGCGACCGTATCGGCCAGTTCGATGGTGTCGTTGAGCGCATTGGCGGCGTTACCGGCGTGATGGGCGTGATCGATGCGCCCGGCCTCGACCACCAACAGGTAGCCGCGGTTGCTCGCTTCCAGGAGGTCCAGGGCTTTCAGGGTCATGGCTTTCAGGGACGGCTGCTGTGCATCGCTGTCGGCCCGTTCAGACTGGTAGGCCATATGGGATTCGGAGAACAGACCGAGGAGCGGGGCGCTACTGGCATCGGATAGCTGCGCCGCGTTCGCAACGTAGGCGCCCTGCGGGTAGAGGGCTTGCCAGCTCTCGATCAGATTGGCGCCATCGCCGCGGCGCCCGCCGTCGCTGTCTTTTGGAAGGAAATGCCGGCGCCCCCCGCCCAGGGCGACCTCTATGCCGTCGCTGGCGCCGGCGCCGAATTGCCGGTTGAGTCGCTCTGCGGTTCCTACAAACTGTGTGGCAATGTCTTCGCAGCCGGCGGCGCGGGCTTCCTCGGGCATATCCGAATCATCTTCCCAGTCCCGGTCAGGCGTCTTCGCATAGGTGGCGCCCGGCGTCGCGTGGGTCAGCCGCGCCGTGCTCACGACTCCGGTGGCGCGACCGGCGAGCTCTGCCAGATCCAGCAGCGACAGCAACTCATGTTCTTTGACCGTGCTGCAATCTTCAGGGTTAACTTCTTCATCCACGCCGAAAACGCCGATATTGGTCTTTACGCCGGTGATGATGGCGCTCATGGTCCCCGCGGAGTCCGGGGTTTGCGAATTGACGTTATAGGTTTTTATAAGGCCCGTGACTGGGAAGTTCTCAAAACTTAGTCGGTTCTCTTCTCCGGGATTGCCCTTGCGCTGCCCCGCAAGAATACGCGCCGCGGTAACCGTGGAGATACCCATACCATCGCCGACGAAGAGAATAACGTTGCGCGCTTCGCCGTCGGCCTTCACCCGCTCCACTCTGGCCGCGGCATCGCGATACCAGGGGCTGCTGAGCTGGCGATCTGGCAGCGGGCTCGGCAGCGTCGCGCCAGGCGAAACTTTCTGTTCCGGGGCAACCCCGGCGACGCTTACACAGCCAGCGAGCAGCAGGTAAGGGAGGGTGATGGCGAATACTCTTCGCATGAACTGTGTCTCCTGACTGATGGGGTGGTGCGTCGGTTTTGCCCGAAGGGGTATTGGTTTAGCCGGGTTCGGACTCCGCACCCGCCAGGGTGCGGAGCAGGCCGCGATAGGCTCCGCGCGCGGTTGTTACACCAGTGATCACGCGAAAAACATCCCTGGCGATGGGCATGTCCACACCGTGCTCTTCGGCCAGCGCCATGACCGCCGGAGCGCTCTTGGCGCCCTCGGCCACCATAAACATTTCACCCGCGATCTGCTCCATGGTCTTGCCGCGGCCCAGTTCCATGCCCACGTGCCGGTTGCGACTCTGCGAGCTTGTGCAGGTCGCGATCATGTCGCCCATGCCCGCCAGTCCTGCGAAAGTGCTTTTTTTACCGCCCATGGCCACGCCGAGACGGGTGACTTCGGACAGTCCGCGGGTAATCAGCGCGGCCCGCGTGTTGTCCCCGGCGCCCTGACCGTCACCCATGCCCACGGCAATGGCGATGATGTTCTTCAGAACACCGCCCAGTTCACAGCCGACCACATCGGTGTTCGTATACACGCGAAAGAGCCCGCTGTTGAATATTTGCTGGAGTGAACGGACGATGATTTCATCTTCCATGGCGATCACGCTGGCGGCGGCCTGCCCGGCCATGATTTCGCGCGCCAGGTTAGGGCCCGTAAGAACCCCTATGGGGTGGCCCGGCATCAGGTCCTTGATGATTTCCGTCATGCGCAGGCCCGTGTCCAGCTCGAGGCCCTTGGTGAGGCTGACGATAGGCACCCACGGGCGCAGGTGTTTGCGCACCTCCTCGAGAACGCCGCGGAAGTTTTGCGAGGGAATACCCATGACCACCACGTCAGTACCGGCAACCGCTTCGGCGATGTCATGAGTGGCGCGCAGTGCGTGGGGCAGTACCGCATCCGGCAGGTAGGTGTTGTTGGTATGGTCGCGGTTGATCTCATCGACCGTGTCAGGGTTCCGCGCCCACAGGGTAACGGGCACATTGCGGGCAGTCAGTGCTGCCACTGTCGTTCCCCAGGAGCCTCCTCCCAGTACGGCAACCTTTAGGGCGCTCATTTTATTCTCCTTTTTATGATGTTCGTCCTGAGGTCAGTGCGCCGCGCTGTCATCAGCTGCTGGCGGACTTGGGCCGTGCCTTGGGTATGCTGCGCGCCTTAATCTTCGTTGCGGTCCTGGCTTTGGCCTTCGCTGCGGTCTTTGCCTTGGTCGGTGCTTTGGCCTTCGCTGTAGTCTTGGCCTGCTTGCGAGCCGGCGCAGCTTTCTTCGCTGGTGCGCTCGCCGCCGCAGTAGCCGCCTTCGCCGGTGCCCGGCGAGCTGATTTCTTCGCCGCGGGCTTCTTGCCCGCTGGCTGTGCTGCTCGCTTCCCAGGCGCGGCCTTTCTCTTCCGTTTTGTAGCGGTGCTGGCCGGCTCCTCGGGTTGATCGAGGGTGCGCAGGAACATATTACGCACTTCGTGGATGTGTTCGTCGAGGGTTTCCACTCTCCAGTTGCTCGTGTCTATCGGCGGCAGTACATCCACTTCTACGGTAGCCGGCCGGAACACAAAGTCACCCTTTGGGGCGACGTCGCCGGCATTGTGAATTACTATCGGCACCACGGGTACGCCCGCCTGTAGCGCCAGGTGAAAAGCACCTTTCTTGAAGGGTCCGAGATTGGGTGAAACGGTGCGGGTACCCTCCGGAGCCAGGGCTACAGACTTGCCCTCATCGCGCATCGCAGCGACCAGAGGTTTCATAGCTTCTATGGCGCTAGAGGCATTCTTGCGGTCTATCATGACCACGCCGCCCATCTCCAGCACCTTGCCGATCACCGGCATTTTCTTGATTTCCTGCTTGCCCACGCCGGCCAGATCGCGGCGCAGCAGTTTGGCGCAGATCACCACGTCGGCCTTGCTCTGGTGGTTAAAAATAAACACGGCGGGGCGCGTTTCCCAGAGGTGTTCCTCGCCGCGCACGACCAGCTCAAGATTGATCAGCGCGCTGGTTGTTTCGGCGAACAGGGACATGGAAAAGTTCGTAGCCTCGCGCCGCGACCCGGTGAGCGCATAGATCGGTAAACCGGCTGCAAAGGTGGGCACCAGACTCACCGTTGCCGCGACGGAGCGCACGAACTGTCCGAAAGTCGGACGACCGCGGCTGCCAAAGCTGGCGGTTGCCCAGCTGTTGTCGCGGGCAACTGCGCGCAGTTTATCGCTGGGATTCAGGGCCACCGGCGTGCCAACGCGTTCCAGCAACAGCTGGTCATCGGTGCTGTCGGAGTAGAAGAAGCTTTCATCCAGATTGGCGCCGACCGCGTTCGCCAACCCATCGGCAGCGTCGACCTTACCCTGTCCGAAGCAGGTTGGACGCACTACGTTGCCGGTGAATAGTCCGTCCTTCACCTCAAGCTGTGTACACAGGACGTGTTCAATTCCCAGGTCCGTGGCGGCGGGTTGTACCTGATAGGGCGTGGCTGAGGAGATGATGGCCACCGTATGTCCCTTGGCCTTGTGGGCGTTGATCAGCGCGCGGGACTCCGGGTACACGAGCCGTGCGATCTGCTTGGTGAACAAGTTATCACCCAGTTCGATATAAGACTGCTCCTCGACGCCGCGGAGGAACTGCGTAGTGATAGCCATCATGCCGGAGAAGCCGAGATTACCGAGACCGAAGTTGGTCATGGCGCCGGCCAATTCCAGGAAGTCGCGAGCGCTCACGTCACCGCGCCGCATCTGTTCGCGGATAAAGGCGATAGCCGAATAGCCGGATATGATCGTACCGTCAAAATCGAAGATGGCGCAGATCTGTGGTCCATCCGGGGAATCTGCGATGGCTTTAAGTAGGGGTTCGAGGGGGCTTCTCATGCTGTGCGTTCCAGATTGTTTCGGGTCCTTGGTGGACGGTCGAGTCTAGCATGAGCCGTGCATCAGAGTAGCGCCGGCCGCTCTGCTATGCTGTTCCCTGAGCTATTGCCTGCTGCGTCTATGCAAACATCTGAGCCCCTGCGGCAAACCTCCGGGACACCAAGCGCCGCGGCTTCGCGAGTGCCGCGAGCAGTCCTGCGGCCGCAGCACATGCTGTGCTTGCTGTTGGTGCTGGTGCTGGCCATTGTGCTGCGCGGTGAATCTGCGCTGCAGTTGGGCAAGGACTGGTACGCGCCCGGTAGCTTTACGCTGGTGAATTTCGACGAGGCCGGTTCCTGCCGAGCGGCGCTGGGTGCCTTCGACTACAGCTCCTTTGTGGGTTTGCAGACACTCAGCATTGCCGCGGCTCAGGGCTTGGCGGTGCCCGCGGATGCCCACGGTAACTACCGCAAGTCCAAGGCCCTGTGTCACGGGGAGATTCACCTCAGGACCGCCAGGCTTTATTCGGCGTTGCTTGGTGGTCTTACGGCGGGGGTATTGGTGCTGCTGGGGTGGCAGTTGTTTCCCGCACAACCCTATCTGGGGCTGCTGGCTGGCGCGCTGCTGGCGCTCTGCGGCTGGCATATGGCCGAGTCGCACAGTGCTACGGTCGATGCGCCGTCTACGTTTTTTATCTACAGCTTTTTTGCTGCGGGGCTGTGGGCTGTCCGCGCTGAGCCGGGGTTGCGGCGCTACCTGCGCTGGACACTTGCCGCCTTACTATTGGTTGCTGCGATCTGGTGTAAATACTGGGTTTTTGCCCTGCTGGCGTTGGCAGTACTGATTCCGCTACCGCTATATGGCCCTTTCCTGGAGGGTATCAGCCGCTCGCGGGGGCTCACCCTGCTGGTCGCCTATGCGGCGCTTTTTGGTCTGCTGAGCAACCCGGCGCTTGCGCCCTGGCTGCGTTGGTGTCTGCCCCTGCTTTTCTATTTTCTACCGCCCTGGCGCAGGCTGCGAGTGCCGGGCCGCAGCCTGCTGCTGCTGTTGCCCTGGTTGGCCCCCCTGGCGATGCAGGCAGATCTTTTTGTGGCCTTCAGTTCCGGAGGGCTGCTGGGGCGCTTTGGCACGGATTACGGAGCTATTGGCTGGCACAAGCCGCTGCGCAATGCGCTCAACCTGCCTCTTGTGCTGCTGATGGGTCTGGGGCTGCCAGGCTTTGTGTTGATGTTGCTGGGATTGCGGGAGCTCTGGGCGCGGGTTGGGGTGGATGGGCCCGGCTTGGCTGCGAATGGCGAGGTGCGGCCCCTGGGTGAGAGCGGGGGCGTCAGCTTTAGCATCGATCGCGCGTGGGTGGTGCTGCTGCCCCTGCCGGCCTTCGCCCTGTATATGCTGTTTCTGGCGCCGGTTACCTACTATCGGCACTACCTGCCACTGCTCCCTGCGGCCTGCCTGCTCGCCGCGCTGGGCTTTACCCTGGGACTCAGGGCCGCGGGCCCCGGCGTGAGAACGACGATTCTGGTAGTTCTTTTACTATGGCAGAGTGTTCTCGCCTGGGATCTGCTAACGGATTATCACCGGGATCCGCGCCGCGCTCTGGTGGACTGGTATGCGAGTGAGCAACCGGGCTCGGTGCTGGCCAGCTATTACGTGAATACGCCCCCGGCCACGCGTGCGCGTCAGGGACTGTTTCGCGTCGATGACGCGCAGGGTCCCGCACAGCGGCTCCGCAGGGCCGACTACCTTATTCTCAGCGAGAACTGGTACGACACGGCTTTTGCCAATGAACTCAACGGACCGCTGGTGGGGCGCCCGGAGCGTCTCATTAAAACCACCGCGCAGGCAGTGGACTTCTATAGGCAGGCGCTTTCGGGTCAGCATCCGCTGCTGGAGGAAGTCGCGCGCTTCAGCGCCCCGACATTTATGCCCGAATTGATTCTGCATAAGCGCATTTATGGCAGTTTCACGCAGTTGGTCGGCGATATTGTGATCTTCAGGGTTCGTGATGAGAGCTGAGCGTGAGCGGCGGCTTGCCCTGCAACACACCCTTTACGCATCAGCCAATCCCACGCGGCGCTATCTGCACTGTTCGCGCCGCGACTGGGTTATGGGTCAAATCGAAAAGCTCGGCCCGGTCGCTCTTGCCCTGGAGGTCGGGCCCGGTTCCGGTGTGTACCTGCCCACACTCTGTGGCCGCGCCGACTGTGTGATTGCCGTGGATGTTGAACCGGTGTTTCTGGAGGCCCTGGCCACGCCTGAAGTGGCCGCCTACGGGGCTGCAAAGCTGTTCCGCGTGCAGGCCGATGTGCGCGCATCGCCGCTGCGGGAACAATGCGTAGACTTGTTGCTCTGTTCCGAGGTGATTGAGCACGTGGCAGACTCGCCGTTGCTGCTGCGGGCGCTCGCCGACACGCTGGCGCCGGGCGGATTCCTGCTTCTCACCACGCCACAGCCTTACAGCCCCGTCGAGGTACTGGGCAAGGTGGCTTTCTTGCCGGGGATACGCCAGCTTGTGCAGCTGATCTACCGGGAGCCCATCGAACCCACCGGCCATATCAACCTGCTGGGCCGCCATGCGCTCGAGGCACAGCTGGCGCAGGCGGGGTTTGAGGTGCTGGAGCGAGAGTGTCTGGGACTGTACCTGCCGGTGATTGCGGAGTTCGGCGGCGACGCCGGACGGCGCCTACTGCAATGGCTGGAGGGGTATCTGCGTGCGACCCCGCTACGTTGTTTTTTGTGGACACAGTGCTATCTTCTCAGGCTCCGCTGTGGCTGAAGCGGGCAGGATATTGTCATTTCTGTCCCGATCCTGACACCATGGACACAAGACGCATAACAATACAGATTAGGGGATCTCAATGAATTATTTTGTGACCGGTGGAACCGGATTTATCGGGCGCTTTCTGGTGCCCAAGCTCCTTGATCGCGGCGGAATCATCTATCTGCTGGTACGACCCGGGTCCCTGTCCAAGCTCGATGCCCTGCGCACGCTCTGGGGCGCTGACTCGCAGCAGGTGATCGCGGTTGAAGGCGATCTGAGCAAGCCGAAACTCGGCGTCAAAGCGGCCTGGGTAAAGCGACACGCGGGCACCATTGATCATTTTTTCCATCTGGCGGCGATTTACGATATGAA